>NZ_JAAHFV010000103.1:0-17982 GCF_010672755.1 Moorena sp. SIO1F2 | reverse complement strand
TGGCAGTTACTTAGGGAGCAGGGAGCAGGGAGCAGGGAGCAGGGAAGTCGGAAGTGGAAAAACAATCCTGTGTACCTGATAGTTATGCAAACCGCCGTATCCCCAGCCTAGCAATTTAGATTGACCTAATTGATTTCGTTGAGTTTCAATTACTTAAACAATCACGCGCGATAACTTTCACTTGCTGATAATTCAATTTTCCTTGACCATTGCGCGGTAAAGATTCTACCGCCACCCAATCCTTAGGACACTTGAATTTACTCAAATTCCCCTCTACCTTTTGTTGCACCATCGCAACAGAAACCTGATCGGAACTAGGCACAAAAACAGCGGTTACCACTTGACCCCAATAGTCATCGGGTAAGCCAATCACACAAACATCACTGACGAGCCCTGTGCCACGAATTACCTGTTCTACCTCAGCGGGAAACACATTTTCACCACCGGTAATAATTTTGTTACTGCGACGGCCAACAGTATATAAGTAACCCTGTTGATCGAAATAGCCTAAATCGTCCGATTGTAGCGTTTGGAGTCTGTTGGGAAATTTACTTACCTCAGACTCTAGGGCAAGATTTTTGCTAGGGCTATAGTAGCCATGGAATAAAGACTTTGCTTCAATAGTAATCACACCAGTTTGATTAGCCTTGAGAATTTCTCCATTACCATTGCGAATGGTCACCTTGGCATGGGGTAACACCTGACCACAACTATTGTTACCACTGTTACCACTGAGGAAATCCTCAGGTTTAAGGGTGACTACACCAGAAGCGGTTTCGGTCATGCCATAGGTAAGAGCTAAAGGAATACGATACTGTCTTGCTTGTGTTAATAGGGATTCCCACGCCGGAGCCCCCCCTAACAAGACTGTCCGAAAGCGGGATAACCAGTCAGCCGCATCTTGGTTGATGAGCTTGGCTAGTTGAGTCGGTACCAGAGAGATAAAAAATTCTTTGGGATCAATGTCTCGTCCTTCCCCAGCTTTCAAGGCTTTGAAGGGCAAAATTACCATACGTCCGCCTGTAGTAAGCGATCGCATAAACTGCATCAAACCACTGACATGATACAGAGGCAAGACACAAAAGGAATTCACTGGCTTGTTCCCAAAATACTGATGAAACCCTGCTACTGATGCCATTAAGGTTTCCCAAGTGTGAATCGCAAAGCGGATTTTGCCAGATGAGCCCCCTGTGGGAATCATAATGAGTGCTGAGGGCGGATTATTGAGTTTTGAATATTTACTATTGAGTGTTGACTGTTTATTATTGAGTGTTGATGGCTCAATGATACTGGCTAATTCTCCGATAATTAGATCGGGATGGATTTGGTTAAGGACTTGTTGCCATTCTGGTTTTACCCAGTGGGGATTCCCTAAGAAGACATGACAATTAGTGGCAACAGCAACTAGGAAAGCGGCTATAAATTTAAGAGGATTTTGCTCTACTAAAAGAATTTTCGGTGCTTTTTCCTGGGAAAGTTGGGAGAATTGCTGACAGTATTGCTCAATGAGTTGGTTAAGTTGCTGACTGTCATAGCCAATCAGCCATTGTTCACCAGAACGTTGTTGGACATAGCTTAGGGGCTGCTGGACGTATGAATCCTGCCGATATTTGCTCTTTAACGCTTTAACCATCTAACCAAATAACCTTAACACCCAATAACTTTAAACATTCCAACCTTCAATCATCTAACCAAATAACCCAATAACCAAATAACCCAATAACCTAAAAACCCAATAACCTAAAAACCATCAAACCTTCAACCATCAAACCTTCAACATTCCAACCTTCAACCATCAAACCTTCAACCATCAAACCTTCAACCATCAAACCTTCAACCATCAAACCTTCAACCATCAAACCTTCAACCATCAAACCTTCAACATTCCAACCTTCAACATTCCAACCTTCAACCATCAAACCTTCAACATTCCAACCTTCAACATTCCAACCTTCAACATTCCAACTTTCAACCATCTCTTAAACCTTCATTAAACCAATGGTTGACACCAAAACCTACAGCGCGCTTGAAGTCAGAGAGTTCTGCTGCTAGCTGGAGAACCGCTTGTTGACCAATGGTAGTTTCCAAGGCGGATGAAAAAACGGTATCAATCGGATAGGTGTCGCAAAACTGCCGTAGTCGTTTCCGAGAACCTGCGATCGCAGCTTTAATCACAAAAATTCCTCGCCATCCCCGCTGGTAACACTGTTCAAGTTGGTCAAGGGTTGCCACAGATTCATCCAATGCGATCGCAGTGGAATAGTTGTGGCTCATCTCCAACATCACATCGAACTGCTCTGGAGGTAGGGGCTGTTCGATAAACTCAACCGCTCCAATGGTGTCACATACCATCAGCCACTGCTCAGCTTCTTGTTTAGTCAATCCCCCATTGGCATCCAAACGCAATTGGCCAGAAGCAGGTATTGCTTCAACCAACTCCTGAACTATCTTGACTTCATCCTCAATCGGAGCAATACCAATTTTCCATTTAAAGCTTCGGTATCCCTGATTCCAGGGAGCTTCCCAGGACTGTTTTGCTGCGTCATAACTCGGCAACAAGTAACTGTAGTGTTGTTTGCTTGGTTCAAAGTCCTTTGTAGAAAGTCCTTTGCCCATCACTAGCTCCCAAGCCGATTCAAACCCAAATTGACAGCAAGGGAGTTCAGCAGGAATGGCGAAAATCTCCTCTGTAGTAATCTCCTGAGGTAATTGCTCGCAAAAATTAAAGGCTTGTTCCAGAGTTTCCGAACCAAACCAAGGGATAGGAGCAATTTCACCCCAGCCAATGTTTCCTATTTCATCACTAAGGCTAAGAATGATACCTTCTCTGACTGTCCATTGGCCATGACTAGTAGACAGGGGATGTTTAAAGGGACGCTGGTATGGGTGAAACTTGAACTGATAGTTGGTCATTTATTACAGCGGTTTGCAATTGGGTGAGGTACAAATTCCTGGGTTTTAGGGAACAGGGAACAGCTAACAGGGAACAGGTAAGAGGGAATAGGGAAAAAATCCTGTGTACCTAATAGTTATGAAAAACGCTGTAATTGCTAATTGCTATTGCGCTGCATCCCGATTCCCGATTCCCGATTCCCGATTCCCGATTCAACACTTCTAGGTTTTGTTAATACCAATACTCCTAAGGTTCCGCCAACAATCGGGTAGTGAGTTGCACGAAAGCCTACTTGCTGTGCTAAAGATTCTTGCTCCGGACCACGGGGGAATCGCTGTACACTAGGCCAGATATAGGCATACTCTTCCTCAAGTCCTTGATCACGGGCTAGGGGAACAACAATAGTTTCCATATACCACTGTTGAAACTGCCGAAACAGAGCCTGAGACGGTAAGTGAAAGTCAAGAATTGCTGCTTTAGCCCCTGGTTTAAGAATACGGTAAATTTCCTTTAGGCTCTTGGGGATATCTACGACATTACGTAATCCATATCCCATAGTTGCTCCGTCAAAGGTATTGTCAGCAAATGGTAAATCTAAAACATCCGCCTCTACCCAGTCAATCTGTGGTTCAGAGGATTTTTGTTTTGCGATCGCTAACATCTGGGGAGCAAAATCTACTCCATACACCTTTCCTAGAGTGCCTACTCTCTCGGCTAATAGTCGAGTCAGGTCTCCACTGCCACAACACAGGTCAACACAGGTATCTCCTGGCTTAGGCTCAGCCCATTTAACCGTCATCAGCTTCCAAATTCGATGCTGACCCCAACTGATCCAGTCATTAAGCTGGTCATAGTTAGAAGAGATGTTATCAAAAATTCCCTGAATCTCCTGGGATTGGTTTGACATGATTCGTTCAATTAAGGTTAATTAAGGTTAATTACGAAACCGACACCCAACAAGAGTCCACTCCAAAAATGTAGCGCTACGGCAATAAACTTACAATTACTCACCTTTTCCGGTTGGTTGTGATGAGCGTTAACATGGCGGCAAAGCTTGATAGCAAAAGGCAATCCTACCAAACTGAGTAATGTCGATATGGGGAATAGCCCCATGATCACAAACCCAGCAGTAGCAGCAAATAGGCTACCACAAATCCAGGGCAACAGTTTAGCACCCCTTTTGGTGCCAAGGCGAACAATAGGCGATCGCTTCCCAGCTGCTATATCATCCTTTACTTGGTGAAAATGGGAGCAAAATAGAATTAACATAGTCGCCAGACCCACAATTATCGATGCCGCCAGGTTAGTGACAGACCAACTCTGGGTTTGACTGTAGTAGGCAGCTGACATGCCTAACGGACCAAAGCTCAAAAAGACCAGAATCTCTCCTAGACCTTGGTAGCCCAGGCGAAAGGGAGGTCCTTGGTACATATAGCCAAGGCTGCAGCATAGGAGTACTAACGCCATCACTGTTAAGTCTTGCTGCCACCAGCAGATCAGTAGCATACCAAGGATACCCAGTCCTAAACACAGGTTCCCTAGCCAAAAAATTAACGATTTGTTTCCCGTCAGGTTGACTATCGAGTGAGCTTTGTTTTTATCAATCCCAGTCTCAGAGTCAAACACATCGTTACTCAGATTCTCCCAAGCCAGAATCAGAATCGAAGCACTGACAAATGTCAAAAATATTTTCAAATCGAGGTGATTGGTCTCAAACCATGCCACAGCAGCTGCCACCCAAACATAGATAATTGCCACGCTATACATGGGGGGCTTGATGGCTGCTAGCCACAGTTTCTGTTTGGAGCTAGGAGCATTAATTGTGTTTGTTGTCAAAATAGTCACGGAATATGAATGCCAGTCGTGCTAGAGTGACCGTCAAACCATCAACCAATACTGCTGGGACTGTTCAAGCTTTGGGTCAACGGTCTTCAACGGTGTTAAGGGGCAGTCTTCAACGGTGTTAAGGTTCATGTAGGGTGGGCAGTGCACCAGACAGATAATGAAGCTTACAAACCGCGTTGGTAGGCACTGCCCACCCGAAGATTAATGACAATGGTGCAAGATCTCAGTTAAAGGGTGTTAAGGGGCAGCAATAGCAGAATACCATTAATCCCAATCAAGGTCTTGTTTTGATAATACGTCAATTTATGTAAATTTTATTGACAAAATATTAACTAAAGTGATAAAAAAACTACTATTACTATAGGACTTACCCAAAACTGAACCCCAAACTCTATAAGTAGTAGAGTGCGTTAATAACGCACCCTGTAAGTCTTGTAAGCAATCCTAAAAAGTATGACTAAAAAGTATGACCAGTAATGTAAGAGTGCTAGAAAGGGATACTCTAGATATCAAGTCGAAACAGCCAAGATTTGGACTGCCATCTAAATTGGTAGGCTTAGCCTTGGTGATCAAAAAGTATTTTCCAGAAACTATCAATACCTTAAGCAAACTTATTGGTAATCGAATCAGACTCTTAGAAAGAGCAGAAATGCTGGCAGATGCCACCAGTTTCCAACGCACTGCAATTATTATGTCAGCTGTGAAACTTGGTGTTTTTGATTATCTGCATAAGCATCCCGGAGTTTCTGCTAATTTAGTAGCCAGGGATTTGAATCTTAATTTGATCTCAACTGAGCGATTGCTGAGGGTTTTGGAGAGTCTTGGTTATCTCAAAATTAGCCAAACTAATCATAATCAAGGTTTTGGCTATGTTAATACCCAAATGACTAAGAATTACTTAGTTAGAGAAAGTCCAAGTTATTTGGGAGATTATTACAATCTAGTCTCTCAGACATGGTCATCCTGGTTATCATTAAACTTAACTATCCAAACCGGCAGCTCAAATCAGCAGATGGATTTGTTTAATGGTAATGATGAAACCCTTTATGAGTACTATGCATTTGCTAACGAATATCTGAAAGAACCTTCCCGAGAATTGTTCACTAAAATTCCTCTTGATCAGGTTAAGAGAATTATTACTGGCGAAGTGGGTATTACCTTTATAGGCAAGCTACTGGAACGCAAAACTGATGTAGACTTTGTGCTGGCAGGCTTGGAAAATCAAATTGATTTTTTAGATCGACTTTTAAGCAAGTATCCTTTACCTAAATCTCCGGAAGAGATTATTATATCTGCCGAAGGAAACGCTTTGTCTGACCAGTGGGGTGCTAAAGAAGAATATGATCTTGTCTTCTTATTTAGAAAATTGTCGTACAGCGATTATGGTAGCCAGTTTATCAAAAAATCTTTTCAGGTTTTAAGACCAAAGGGTATGGTGATTATCCTAGAACCTAGCACTGACAGTTTGGTTCCTTCACCATCATTTTTGCCAGAATTAGAAATAATGGATTTATTGATTGGCGGAGTTAAAGCTCCCTCTCTTTACTCTACCGATAAAATTGTTAACCTCTTAAGAGAAGTAGGCTTCATCAAAACTGAAGTGGTATCTACCCAAAAGGGCAGCTTTTTATTTGTAGTAGGTTGGAAAAATTAATCAGGGATTGTCTATACTAATATCCCCTTGATTTCCGTCTTGACTAGTGACCAAATAAATGATTTGTCATCCAAACCAAAATTTTTACTACCAAAACTAGGGCTGATCATTTCTTGATGGTGAGCAATTATAGAATTCTAGGGTAAGCGCAAGAAAAATTAAACCAAAATGTGATAGCGATGCAGCGCCGCCAAAGGGGGTTCCCCCCATGAGCGACTGCATCAAGAATAGAGCAAGGATTATGACCATAGTAAGCCTTGATTATCATGATTATGGCAATTTTTTTCAATAGTTGCGATAAAACCGCCTATTTATTGATTTTTGCCCTTACCCTGCTTTTCTTAATTGCCAAACATGCTTATAATTGATCATTAGTAACTATAAATGCTGTGAATTAAATGTGAATTAAATAAGTTATGTAAATACAAATTAAGAAATATGTAGTAAAGAGCGTTCGCGCAGCGTGGCCATTCGCGTAGCGTGGCAAAAAGGCCAAGGCCAATCGCGTTTGTGTTGTCGTTCATTGAGGTAAACACTCCTGTAATTCAAGAAACCCTATATATGTCAGTCATTCCCTGCCCTGCTAAGCTGTTTCATGAGCCTAAAGAGTTACATCAGTTTCTCTTAGCCTGCCAGAAAAAATCTCAAAAACAAGGTATTGCCAAAATTGCCAGTATTTCTCAAGAAATTTCCCCCCTCGACCCACTGGCGGTTTTTCAGGCAATTCGGGATAGAGCCGCCCCTTTTGCCGCCACGCCCGAGCCCCTACACTTCTATTTTGAAAATAGAAGTAATAAAGAATCAATTGTTGCTATTGATGCGGCTGTTGACCTTAATTTAGCTGGTGAGCAACGCTTCTATAAAGCGCAAAAATTTATCGACTCATGTCTAGCTAACACCATAATTAGTGGTAAAATAGAGCAGCGATTTGCTGGACCTCATTTCTTCTGTAGCTTTACGTTTTTTGGTGATAAGCTTAATAGTAACAACCCTTTCCCATCTGCCACTATTTTTCTACCTCGCTGGCAAATTTCACTTTGTCAAAGCCGATGTGTAGTAGTGGCTAATCTTGAAATCAATTCTCAAGTTAATCTGGATTGGCTGGTCGAAAGCCTAGGTCGGCAGTTCAATCTAATCACCTCTTCTGGTCGTCTGCTCTACTGTTTTACTGGTAAGGCTAACCATCATGAATTTCTCAAGCAAGATTCAAAAAAAGCCAAAGACTTCAAGTTATCGGTTTCATCAGCCTTAAAATCTATCCAAGCCAATCAATTTAGCAAAATTGTCCTTTCCCAAGCCGTGGATGTCGTCTCACCAATACCCTTTAATCTGGTAGATTCTCTGGACAATTTGCGCCATAATTATCCAGATTGCTATATTTTTTCCATCAGTAACGGCAAAGGTAAAAACTTTATTGGCGCTAGTCCTGAACGTCTGATTAGTATTTACGACCATCAGTTAGTGACGGATGCTTTAGCAGGGTCTGCTCCACGAGGTAAAACCCCAGCTGAAGATGCGGATTTGGCGAACCAATTACTTAGTAGTGAAAAAGAGAGACGTGAACATAACGCAGTGAGTGAATTTATTATCCAACGTCTTTGTCAACTGGGTTTGGAACTGGATTTTTTGCCATCTCCCCAACTGCTGAAACTCTCGAATATCCAGCATTTATGGACTCCGATTAAAGCAGCATTACCAGCTGATGTCAATCCCCTAGATATTATAGCGAAACTGCATCCTACTCCAGCAGTGGCTGGTGTTCCTACCAAAATTGCTTGTGAGCAAATCCGACACTACGAAACCTTTGACCGTTCTCTGTATGCTGCTCCCCTCGGATGGATAGATTATCAAGGCAATAGTGAATTTATCGTTGGGATTCGGTCTGCTTTGATAGCAGGTAATCACGCTCGGCTCTACGCTGGTGCTGGAATTGTTGCTGGCTCTGATCCCAATAAAGAACTCGCAGAAATTAACCTTAAGCTAATGGTGCTTCTTAAAGGCTTAGTGTAAGCCTGTGTTCATTGGTGGTTGCTGTTGGATAATCAGTTATAGCGTTTATCGTAGCTATGAGGTACACATTATTTTTTACCTCTTACCTCTTACCTCTTACCTCTTACCTGCTCCCTGCTCCCTGCTCCCTGCTCCCTAAAATCCATAAATTTGTACCTCAACCAATTTAAAAACGCTATATATTTGATAAATGCGATATCAATTTCACTATGAGTTAAGAGGAAACCGAGAGCAACCACGGATTCTTTTTTGCCATGGATTCATGGGTAGCAGCCAGGAATTTGATGAAGCAATATCATTACTTTGTGAGGAATTTTGTTGTCTAGGTGTTGATTTACCTGGTCATGGTAAGACCAAAGTGTTAGGTGGGGATGAGTGCTACACCATGCCAAACACTGCTCACGCCTTAAAGGACTTACTAGAGCAGTTAAACTTTGAACCATGTTTTTTAGTTGGCTATTCTATGGGAGGTCGATTGGCTCTCTACATGACCCTTCATTTCCCCCAATGTTTTAGTAAAGTACTACTCGAATCAGCATCTCCAGGGCTAAAGACTCAAGCAGAACAATTAAAGCGCCGTCAACGAGATTGGCAAATTGCCGAAAAATTGGAAACTGAAGATTTATTGACCTTCTTATCAAATTGGTACAATCAGCCTCTGTTCACCTCCCTCAAGCAGCACCCTAACTTTGAACAAATTATCAAGATTCGACAACAAAATAACCCTCTGGAATTAGCTAAATCTCTGCGTCATATGAGTACAGGATGCCAACCATCTCTGTGGGAATCACTCCAACATAATCAAGTTCCTTTGCTTTTGCTAGTCGGAGACTATGATCATAAATTTAAATCGATTAACTCAGAAATAGTAACACGTTGTACAGAAGCTAAGTTAAACGTCATTGCTGATTGTGGACATAACATCCATTTTGAGAACGTCAATGAATTTGTGAAAAATGTCAGAGATTTTTTTTAGGGAGTAGGGATTAGCGATTAGGAATTAGGGTAGTCAACCGTCAACTGTCAACAAAACCGAATCAACATTTAAAATAATCAAATAAAATGTTGATTAACCTAATTGAATGCCTATTGATTTTCGCAACACCAATAGCCTCTGGGCTTCCATACTGGTAGAAACCCTACAGCGCTTGGGATTGACCACAGCAATCATCTGTCCAGGGTCACGCTCAACCCCTCTAACTGTTGCGTTTGCTCAACACCCACAGATCGAGGCGATTCCAGTTCTAGATGAACGTTCAGCCAGCTTTTTCGCCTTAGGCATTGCTCGACAATCGGGAAAACCAGTTGTACTGGTTTGTACCTCTGGCACGGCTGGGGCTAATTTCTATCCCGCTGTGATTGAAGCCAGAGAAAGCCGAGTGCCACTATTGGTATTGACTGCTGACCGTCCCCCAGAACTCCAAGATTGTCATTCCGGACAAACCATTGACCAAATCAAATTATACGGCAACTATCCCAACTGGCAAAGTACCCTAGCGGTACCTCAAGCTGATATCAGTATGCTCCGTTATCTACGGCAAACCGTAGTTCATGCTTGGGAGCGAGCCTCCTTTGGCAGCACTCCACTAACACATTTTCCTACCCCTGGTCCAGTACACTTAAATCTACCTTTCCGTGACCCTCTCCCACCTATTCCCGACACAACCACTAACCCATTAAAATCCCAATTACAACCAGAAGAATTCTTCGCTCACTGTCAAGAGCAAGCTGTAACTGACAACCTGCAACCTACAACTTATAACCTGGAACCTGCAACCGGTAAAATCCTAGAACAGTGGCAAGAATCCCAGGAAGGAATTATTATCGCTGGTCCAGCTCAACCCCAAAATCCCAAAGACTATTGTAATGCGATCGCATCCTTGTCCAAAACCTTAAGATGGCCTGTATTAGCAGAAGGGCTCTCACCGGTAAGAAACTATTGCGACCTCAACCGAGATCTAATTTCCACCTATGACTTGATCCTGCGTAATCCACGATTAGCGCAACAGCTAAAACCCACAATGGTTATTCACATCGGTGAACTACCGATTAGCAAAGAACTGCGTGCTTGGTTGGATAAATGTCAACCGCGACGTTGGGTGATTGACCCTAGCCACCACAACCTCGACCCCCTCCATGGCACAACAACTCATCTGCGCATGAGTGTAGAACAACTGGGGATATGGGTAAAGGAGTTGAAGGTTGAAAGGTTGAAGGTTGACGGTTCACCACCGTTGAAGGTTGAAAGGTTGAAGGTTGACGGTTCACCACCGTTGAAGGTTGAAAGGTTGAAGGTTGTTCGCGTTCGCGCAGCGTCGCCTACGGCGAAAGCGTGGCCTTTTGGCCAAGGTTCACCACCGTTGAAGGTTGACGGTTCTAACCTGCAACCAGATAACCTGCAACCAGATAACCTGCAACCAGATAACCTGCAACCTACAACCAATACCAACCTGCAACCAGATAACCTGCAACCAGATAACCTGCAACCAGATAACCTGCAACCAGATAACCTGCAACCTGCAACCAATACCAACCTGCAACCTGCAACCCAACCTTACCTACAAAAGTGGTGTGAGGCTGAAGCGAAGGTCAGGGCAAAGGTTGATCAAACAATGACTAAAATGAGTCAGTTGTTTGAAGGCAAAGCTGCTTGGTTACTGTCCCAATGTCTACCACCGGAAACACCTCTATTTATTGCTAACAGTATGCCAGTCAGAGATGTGGAGTTCTTTTGGAAACCTGGTAACACCAGGATTCGACCTTGGTTTAATCGGGGCGCTAATGGGATTGATGGTACCTTATCAACAGCTTTAGGTATTGCTCATCGTAATCAAAGCAGTGTGATGCTAACGGGTGACTTAGCATTTTTGCATGACACCAATGGTTTCCTAATTAAAAACAAGTTTGTTGGTCATTTAACCATTATCTTAATTAATAACAATGGTGGTGGCATTTTCGAGATGTTGCCCATTGCCAAATTTGACCCACCCTTTGAAGAATTCTTTGCCACACCCCAAGATGTCAATTTTTATCAGTTGTGTCTGAGTTATGGAGTAGAGCACCAGCTGATTCAATCATGGCAGCAGCTGAAGCAACGTTTAAAACCACTTCCTAGCCAAGGCATTAGAGTGTTAGAATTGCCCACTGACCGTAGAAAAGATGCTAGTTGGCGTCAAGATTATTTTCATTATAATTACTACTGATTTGTTTTTCATAACTAACATTAACCATGCGATTTCTTCCGGAAACTTTTGCATGATATAGCGCTTTATCAGCCTCGGATAATAAATTATATGGGGAGGATTTTCCTGTGGTAATAGTACTGGCACACCCTAGGCTGACGGTAACAATGTCACTCACCAGAGAACCAGAATGAGGGATCGCCTTTTTGTAGAGTTTAGTTTCAATGGTTTCTGCTACCTGAATAGCGCCTTGTATATCAGTACTCGGCAACATTACCACAAATTCCTCACCCCCATAGCGAGCCACCATATCCGCTGGACGCTTTGCTGCTTGATCAAGGATTTGAGCAACTTGTTTAAGACACTCATCTCCTGATTGGTGTCCATAAGTGTCATTGTAAAGCTTAAAAAAATCAATGTCACACAAAACTAAAGATAATGGCTTTTCTTCCCGTGCCAGTCGAGACCATTCGTTGTTCAAATATTCGTCAAAGGCTCGGCGGTTGGCAACTTGGGTTAAGCCATCGATAGTAGCCAGGCGTGCCAACTCTTTATTGGCGATTTTTAACTGTTTCATTGTCCAACTTGATTCAATCAAACGACCTACTCTTCGTCGTAAAACTGCCCAGTGCATTGGCTTAGTTATATAATCTGTCGCACCAGCTTCAAACGCTCGTTCTACAGATTCCTCATCATAGAGGGCTGTAATCATTAGTATAGGAGGACATTCAGAACCCAAGTTATCCTTCAATTTGCCACAGCAGGTAAACCCATCAATTATGGGCATTTTGGCATCTAAAAGCACAATGTCTGGCAATTGCTGCTCACAGATATTCAGACATTGCTCACCGTTGCTAGCTTCAATGACTTTATATCCTTCCTTTGTCAAGCTACGACGTAGCACCAAGCGCATGATCTTCTCATCATCAACCACGAGAACCTGAGGAGTTTTATTCTTAAAGTTATTCAAGTCAGTATTATCCATTATTGCTGCTTGAGTCAGTCATGTATTTCTGAACGGTAGCTCTTTGTTATTTTGTCTAGAAATTAAGGGGAATTTTGCTCGGCAATATCTGTTTAATCTAACCTAGGAAAATTAAATCTTCTAAAGATTAGTCTTCCGATCAAGTCGTCACCCCTGAAACTGTTATAGCCGAATCCTTTACCTAAACAGGATTTTGGCTTATTCAATATCAATTAATCTAGACCGACGGACTTGGAAACACTCCTGCATCCAGTGGTAAGGCCACTAATGAGATAAGTTAACCTATTCAACAACAGTCAATTTTTCCCAGGCAGTGCTATTCCTAGTAAAATGAGAGAAACAGCTATCCTGGAAGCCCTATTGTCAAGTACCCACTGAACTAATGGCACTTTCCTCGATCATTCGGACACTAGAGCACTCCCCTCTCACCAGTGAACTACTCACGAAACTAAATCGCCAACAGTATCTATCTCTGAATGGTATTCCCCGTTTGCCAAAGGGATTAGTAGCATCAGCCCTGGCCAAGGCAGACCAACGCCTCCTATTCGTAGTCTGTAGCACCCTAGAAGAAGCAAGTCGCTGGGCAACCCAACTGGAAGCCATGGGTTGGGATACAGTCCACTTATACCCCACCTCAGAAGCATCACCCTATGAACCCTTTGACCCAGAGTCGGAAATGACCTGGGGACAAATGCAAGTATTGGCAGATTTGGTCGAAAGCCTGAAGGTTGACAGGTTGCCAGTTGAAAGTTCTGACTTACAACCTTCGTTGGTTCAACCTTCAACTGATCGGATGGCGATTGTTGCCACTCAAGCAGCACTCCAACCCCACTTGCCCCCTGTCGATGCCTTTAAGCCCTACTGCCTTACCCTTAACCAGGGCATGACTTGGGATGGGAAAAACCTTGATAAAAAGTTAGCACAGCTGGGTTATGAACGGGTTCCCCTAGTGGAAACAGAAGGTCAGTGGAGTCGGCGCGGTGATATTGTAGATGTTTTCCCCGTAGCTTTAGAATTGCCAGTGCGGCTGGAATGGTTCGGGGATGAGTTAGAGCAGTTGCGGGAGTTTGACCCCGCAACCCAGCGTTCCCTGGATAAAATTGACGGCATCGTGCTGACCCCCACGGATTTTGGTCACATTATTAGCCAAGTGCTGAGAACCTCAAAGGCTGAACTAATCCAATCTTATCTCTCACCTCAGGAGCAAGAATCTTTCGAGGGAGGTCAGTCTTTAGAGGGTAGCCGCCGTTTCTTGGGTATTGCCTTTGACCAGCCAGCCTCTCTACTGGATTACCTGCCAGAAAATACTTTAATTGTCATTGATGAACCAGAACAGTGTGCTGCCCATTGCGATCGCTGGGTGGAACATGCCCAAGAACAATTAGAGGAACTGAATCATTCCCTGCCCTGTCTCCATCGTTATTTTGATCATGTTCTAGAGTTGAACGTTAACCAGTTCCAGGTTGAAGATTCAAACCTTGGCCTTTCGGCCACGCTACGCGAACAACCTACTAACCTTCAACCTACTAACCTTCAACCTAATAACCTTCAACCTACTAACCTTCAACCTACTAACCTTCAACCTACTAACCTTCCACCTACTAACCTTCAACCTAATAACCTTCAACCTACTAACCTTCCACCTACTAACCTTCCACCTACTAACCTTCCACCAATCCTGTATTTGTCAGAATTGGTGGAAGAAACTAGCCAAAATGCCGTTAATCTGGCTAGCCGCTCTGTACCAGTAACACCCCACCAGTTTGCCAAACTAGCGGAAGTACTGCGAGAGCAAAGCGATCGCCGTTTCTCGATTTGGCTGGTTTCTGCCCAACCTAGTCGTTCTGTTGCCCTGCTCCAAGAACATGATTGTCCTGCCCAGTTTGTCCCCAACCCTCGGGATTACCCAGCTATTGAGAAATTAAATCTCCAGAGGACAGCGGTAGCAGTCAAGTATTCGGGCTTAGCAGAACTAGAGGGATTTATCCTCCCTACTTACCGGATCGTGGTGGTAACAGACCGGGAGTTCTTTGGGCAGCATACCTTGGCAACTCCCAGTTATATCCGTAAGCGCCGCCGTGCTGCCTCCCAACAGGTTGACCCCAATAAGCTACGTCCAGGGGATTATGTGGTTCACAAGAATCATGGGATCGGTCAGTTCCTCAAGCTGGAAAAATTAAGCATAAATAATGAAACTCGCGAGTATTTGGTGATCAAGTACGCTGATGGTTTGCTCCGGGTGGCAGCGGATCAGTTGGGGGTACTATCTCGGTTTCGACATACAGGTACCGGTTTGCCTCAACTCCACAAGATGTCCGGTAAAACCTGGGAGAAAACCAAAAATCGTGTCCGTAAAAGTATTAAGAAAGTAGCGGTGGATTTGCTGAAGCTCTATGCCCAGCGAGCACAGCAGTCCGGTTATTGCTTTCCACCGGATTCCCCTTGGCAGCAGGAATTAGAAGATTCTTTCCCCTACCAACCTACTCCTGACCAACTCAAGGCGATACAGGATGTGAAACGGGATTTAGAAAGCGATCGCCCTATGGATCGGTTAGTTTGTGGGGATGTGGGGTTTGGTAAAACAGAAGTGGCAATTCGGGCTATTTTTAAAGCTGTCACCTCTGACAAGCAAGTAGCTTTTCTTGCCCCGACCACTATCCTTACTCAGCAGCATTATCATACCATCAAAGAACGGTTTTCTCCCTACCCGATCAATGTCGGTCTACTCAACCGCTTTCGTACCCCTCAGGAAAAGCGTGATATTCTTCAACGCCTTAAAACTGGGGAGTTAGATGTGGTAGTAGGTACCCATCAGTTACTGGGGAAGAGTGTAACGTTTCGAGAGTTAGGGCTGCTGGTGATAGATGAAGAACAACGGTTTGGTGTCAACCAGAAGGAAAAAATTAAATCTTTCAAAACTCAGGTAGATGTATTGACCCTAAGCGCTACTCCCATTCCCCGTACCCTCTATATGTCCTTATCGGGGGTACGAGAAATGAGTTTAATTACTACACCACCCCCCTTACGGCGTCCCATTAAAACCCACTTATCTCCCTATAAACCAGAAGCTGTCCGCACCGCCATTCGTATGGAACTTGACCGAGGTGGTCAGGTATTCTATGTCGTACCTCGGGTTGAAGGGATTGAAGAAGTTGCTGCGGAACTCAGGGAAATGATCCTTGAGGCCAGAATCGCCATTGCTCACGGTCAGCTCGACCCAGCCGAATTAGAGTCAATTATGCTCACCTTTAGCAACGGTGAGGCAGATATCCTAGTGTGTACTACGATTATTGAATCTGGGCTCGATATTCCTAGAGTCAACACCATTTTGATCGAAGATGCTCACAAATTTGGTCTTGCCCAACTGTACCAATTGCGAGGAAGAGTAGGTCGGGCGGGGATTCAAGCCCACGCTTGGTTACTTTATCCGAACCAGAAGGTACTCTCAGAAGCAGCCAAGAAACGTTTACGAGCAATTCAGGAGTTCACTCAACTCGGGTCAGGGTATCTGTTAGCCACCAGGGATATGGAAATTCGAGGGGTGGGGAATCTCCTAGGTGTAGAACAATCCGGTCAAATGGAAGCCATTGGCTTTGACCTCTACATGGAAATGCTGCAAGAAGCGATCAAGGAAATTCAAGGGCAAGAAATTCCTCAAGTAGATGATACCCAGATTGACCTTCAGATCACAGCCTTTATTCCCGCTGACTATATTCCAGATTTAGACCAAAAAATCAGTGCTTATCGAGCAGTAGCTGCAGCAGGGTCCCAGAAAGAGTTAGCACAGATCGCAGCAGCTTGGAGCGATCGCTATGGTCCAATTCCCTCCGTGGCAGAGCAATTACTGCGGGTGATGGAACTAAAACAGTTAGGGAAGTCTTTGGGATTTGCCCGAATTCGACCTGAGGGTAAACAACACATTATCCTAGAAACCCCCATGGAGGAACCAGCCTGGAAGTTACTCCAAGAGAACCTGCCCCAACATTTGCGATCGCGTTTTGTCTATTCTCCTGGTAAAGTTACAGTTCGTGGTCTAGGTCTAGTCAAGACCAACAAACAGCTAGAGAGCCTGATTGAATGGTTAGGTAAGATGCAAGGGGCACTGCCAGAACCTACTGTGGTTGGGTTACCCCAATCCCCAATCCCTAATTCCTAATTCCTGATGCCTAATCAGTAATTGGTAACTGACAAATGGCTAATTTATAGCATAACTTCCGTTGACTGTTGCTTGTGAACAGTCAACAGTCAACAATCAACAGTCAACCAATTAATTTTATCAAAAGTTCATAGTTTTATTGGTGTTTCTTCTTTTAACCTTTACCAAACCTTTCCCTTGTATTTTTATGCTTGAAATAAGGTAAGCTGTTAGCTTTTTAATAGTGAAAAAACCATTAAAAAGCTAGATTTATTATAGTTTTTATCTGAAAGCTTACCTAATAAGTTAAGTGGTAACAATTGAGCTCATGTCCGGTTGTTTTGGTAGTGTTCATCGTTGATTATCTTTTTGGTAATAGGTAATAGCTCGGGAGTAATCCCAATTACCAATTACCAATTACCAATTACCAATTACAAAAGCGTCAGCTGTCAGCCGTCAGCTGTCAGCCGTTGGCCTTAGGCCAATGGCTGATAGCTGAATGCTTACACAAAAGCTTTACAATACCTAGACTCCCGGACATGCTATGAATTATAACTATATAAATTTTTATAAATTACCGCCAATATGGCAATACAGCTCAATAGTAATCGTGTTTGATTACTTGATGTCTACCTACTTAACTAGAACTCTGTAAAACTGAGATCTTGCACCATTTTCATTAATCGTAGGGTGGGCAGTGCCTACCAACGAGCTTTGCAAGCTTCATTATCTGTCTAGTGCACTGCCCACCCTACATGAACTACATGAACTTAACTAGAACTCTGTAAAAGCTATTCCACCGGAATACCTTAGCTGAGGACTTTATTGACTAATTTTAGAGGTGTATAGCCATGTTCAGAACCAACAAGCACAGTACCAATCCACTCCTCTCAGAGGTAGCTGATCTCAATAGCAGTCTGACTCCGCCTGAGCCACTGCCCAAAAAACGTTTTGACTTACTAAAACCTGTGCGCCAATGGCTGGATCACATAGAAATTACAGATCAAACCCTAGCTAGATTCCTATCCAAAATTATTCCTGGTCAATGTCCCTTTGAGCGGGATTTAAAACTTTTCGGTCACTTAGAAATCAAGCATTTCTTGACACTCCCCATAGCTAGAAGCTAGGGGATTCTTGCTTCAACGAGTTGACTTGCTTAACCAGGTCGGAACCAGGAAAAGTAGAGGCCAATTCTCCACAAGCGTTTTGATAAGTTCCGGTGTGCCCCACCGTACCTAAGGCTCTAGTTAGAATGTTTCTGGCGGCATTGTGGTCGCG
>NZ_JAAHFV010000102.1:0-17996 GCF_010672755.1 Moorena sp. SIO1F2 | reverse complement strand
TCGGACAATTTAAGTAGTATTACAAATCGGTATAGTCCTTCTCTAATCAGCCGTAAAATAGTAATCAGCCTTAAAATAGCAAGTGTCAATACTTCTTGATAACTAGGCAATCTAGCTCTTTCTAAGTCTGACACTCCAATTTGAGTATTCCTTTCATTGCTAAAATGATAACTAAGATTATCAAGGGGTTTCCAGTCAATATCTGTGAAATCTAGAAAATCTTGATTTTTGATTTTCAATATAAAAGTAAATCGCAAATTATCAGCAAGCTCTACCCAGGGTTTCTGTTTTGGTTTATGTTTTGGTTTATGTTTTGAATCTTCTGAACCTACTGAAACTACTGGGGCAATGACCACTAGTCCGTTAACTTTATTCTTAACAATCAGACGATGACCCCTAAGTACCCTGCTACATTCAGGTGTTGGTTCAACACTTAAGTCCGGGCAGACTTTATCCCGATAATAGTCGTGAAGAATACTTAATTCAAAGAGTGGCTTATAAAGCATAATCTAGATGACCATTGTGTTTTAGTTTGTCGGCGATACTAGATTCTTGAACTACTAACTTCCCTCTCAGTTACATCAGAGCCAATTTCCAGCGTATCCCCATCGGCAAAGACAACCATTCTGACTTTATAAATGACTGAAGGCATATAAGACATGCCTAAACCAGACCAAACCTCTCTTTGTTCAGTAAAAGGCAAATTAACCAGTTCGATAGTCAACTTTTGGATCTCCGAACTGAGGGTTGGAGAGTTACGACAATCAAATAATCGATGACTTTGAAAGTATTTGATAATTAGGGATAAAAACTTTAAAGATTGCCGGTAATTAGTAAAATTAGCAGCATAGAGAACGTATAAATTGAGGTAAAGATTAGGGTTGTTTTGCTGGTTACCCCCCTGATTAGGCATCCTTTCATAGGCGGCACCAGAACGAAAGGTATAGTCTTCTTCTAAGTTGACTAATAAGGTAGTAATCGCATTCTCTTCTAAGGAAACTTCTTTCCCGTTGCGATCCTGAATAAATAAGACCTCAAAAGCCTGACCCCCGGTTTTTACTCGGATGTAGCTGTTGAGTTGTTCCTTAAGAAACGAGAGAACATGATCCAACATAGGTAGTATCTATCCCGCCTAATAATTGGAGGATAATATTGACAAGAAGACTATGGAATAGGGCAATACCTTTTCTATACTTCTAACTGCCACCAAAATAACACTAACATGAAAAACAACAAAAGAGATAAAATCCCTAAAAATGAAATATATCGTAACATTTTTAGGAATATTCAACAATGAAATATATCGTAATATTTTTAGGAATATAGCGGTTTTTAATTGGGTGAGGTACAGAGTCGTGGGTTTTAGGGAACAGCGGATCACCGGAACAGGTCAAAAATCTTGTGTACCTGATTAGGATAGAAACCGCTATATTCAACTCGGATCATTTTTTGTCAGCAGTCAGCAGTCAGCAGTCAGCAGTCAGCAGTCAGCCGTTGGCCGTTGGCCACGCTACTTGAGGTGCTTATAGCGTTTCTTATAGCTATGAGGTACACAGGATTTTTGGCATTGCTGAGGGGCGGGATGAATAGGAGTGGGGTGGGCATCCTGCCCGCCTGGGAATATTGATAACGGGCAAGATGCCCATTCCACCAAGATGCCCGTTCCACCAACATGCCCATTCCACCAACATGCCCGTTCCACCAACATGCCCGTTCCACCAACATGCCCGTTCCACCAACATGCCCGTTCCACCAACATGCCCGTTCCACGGCAACTGGAAATCAACGGTTAACATCACCTACGTTTCCTGAGCTGATGTTAACCGTTGAGCAGGTTTTGACTGCTGGGAATTTAAACTAACAGCAATATAGCAGTTCTCATATTCCCTACTCCCTACTCCCTACTCCCTGTTCCCGACTCCCGACTCCCGACTCCCGACTCCCGACTCCCAGATTGCTATAATGATTGATAGATTTGACGTTCTCGGTTAATAAAAATATCAGCTAATATCTGATAAGCTTCTGTCCAAGCTACTATCATTTCCTCTGTCGCCGCTTCATCCAACACATCCTTCATCGCTTGTAGTAAACTCTCTCCCACAATGGGATATTGTTCTGGTTTAACATTGGTTTTTACATGACGATGGGCAATCAACTCAACCATTGATTTTAAAGCCTCCGGATTATCAATTTTGGTAGCATAACTATAGACTGCTGTCGCTAACTTAGCTGGTTGAGAACCATTGGCTTGAGCTGACATATCAAACTGTGCTTTTACCTCTGGATGGTTGTGAAACATGATTTCATACATCCGAGTAGTAATTTGCTTACCATGCTTTTTGAGGAGGGGAGCTGTGGACTTGATGATATCTATGGTTTCTTGGCTAACCTGATTCACCGGTAAGGGCTGTTCCGAGAGGGTTAGCACAAATTTCAGATTCTCTTGGGCTTGTAACCTATGAGGTGCTTTAGCAGGTATAAAGATAAAAACTCCTGTTTCTAAGGTAATATCTTTCTGGTCTAAGGTCAGAATTCCTTTGCCTTCAATTACGGTAATTGCGGCATTACGAGGTGAATTATGCTCGTCGATTGCTGTACCTTTTGCCAAACAAAATAGGGTGTATTGGCAATTGTTATCCTTGAGCAAAAAGTTACTAATTATCCCTGTATCTGGATAGTAAACTAATTTTTGTAGGGAAGTGCTAAACGATGTGTTTGCTGTAGCGATCGCATTACCCATTATCCTTTCCTCATCTCAAATTTAGGTAGGAAGTTCTAAGATTTGGAAATATCTCTGAACTCGTTGCTACTTTTACTGTGACAGAAATAGTTAGGGCTGTCCTTGAGCTAGCTCATAAAGGAAGTAAAAGCAAAGGGAGTAGGGAGTAGGGAGTAGGGAAAGGGAGGGAAGTGTGGGGGGATGGGGAGATGGGGAGATGGGGAGATGGGGAGATGGGGAAATCGGGAGTCAGATGAGGATATGCATCAAGACCATTAGAAAAAAAGTATTTAAAGATACCAAATTAATCTCAAACTAATTCTTCCCTCTCCTCCCTCTCCCCACACACACTCTTGTGCTCTCCCCTCTCTCCCCACACTACCCCCTCTCCCCACACTCTTCTCCCTGTTCCCTGTTCCCTGCTCCCTGTTCCCTGCTCCCTGCTCCCTGCTCCCTGCTCCCTACCGAATTCAGAAATACTATAACTATCAAACACTGTCAAAGGACTGGTAGGCATGGTCTCATCCATAGAACAATTAGCTCAAGTCTGGGTGCTGAAAGACCTAGAAACCTCAGCGCTAGAGAATCTTCAGCCTTATACCAAAGTACGGACTTATTTGCGGGATGAGATTGTGATCTACGAGGGCGATCGCCTCCCCTGCCAACTTTATGCCTTAATCAAGGGAACTCTGCAAATTAAAAAAACCGGGACGAGTGGTAAAGAAAGCCTTTTGCGCATCATCCCTGAGGGGGATATTTTTGCGGCTCCGGCAATTTTTGGTAATGGTATTGCTCCCGCAACAGTTATTTGTCAGGTGGACTCGCAAGTGCTAACCATAGAACGAGAGGCGCTGTTAGATACCATTCGCCATACCCCAGAAGTGGCGTTGCGAATCCTGGAAGTCTTTAATCAACGCCTGCAACAAATTCACAACACCGTACATGGACTAATTTCAGAAAGGGCAATTGTACGACTGGTGCGTCTACTGCAATACTATGCAACTCGCTATGGAACTCAGTCTGTTGCTCAGGGAGACTCCTTAAATGTCAACCTTCCGTACTATCAAATTGCTCGCAGTATAGGTATAACCTATGAAGAATGCGTGCGTTTGTTCAAAAAGATCAATTCGATACAAACAGTAGTTACCTACAAGCGGGGAGGCAAAATTATTATCAATGACTGGCAGCAGTTAGATGCGTTCGCGAAGCGTAGCCCTTCGGGCTAATCGCGGACAACGAAGTAGGATGAATCAAGCCCTGAAAGTTTTGTTAATTATGAATCTTTCTGCTCAGTTTGTGACTCCTTAGCGTCTGATGTCGGATTATTCATCTCGTCTTTGAAGCCTCTGAGGGTTTTCCCTAGGGCGCTGCCAATTTCAGGAATTTTCTTCGGTCCAAAAATCACAACCGCCACAACGCCAATAATCATTACTTCCGGCCATCCTAAACCAAACATATCAATTTCCTCCAAACTCCTTTTAACCTAGAATTAACCTTGAACTGCTTGATAGCACTTAGCCCATCCTACTTCACAGCAAAGCAAAAAAATTGTCTAGCTAATCTACTCTATGGTTTTACTAGGGATACTCTTAAACCGGGATTAATCAGGATAAACCTAAATAAAACGGTCAAGGTGCATTTTATTGTTGTCCGAGGGAGGAGTGGTCATTCAGCAATTGGAGTCAAGCTTGCCACTCATCTGTCTGGACGTTCCTGGCATCCCGACCAGGAGTTCCTTGAAAGCCCGAGTTTTGCTATGTTTAAAGTCAAGGGGCGACCGATGAAGGCGCTCATAGAAGCGAAAGGGGTAAGAGCCTTTCCACGGTCAGGATTCAGGCCAAGTTCCCACCCAAAGGAGCGTATTGAGATGGATAACTCGGTGAAAACTAGGTTACTCCCGAATCAATGGGTTTCACAGCTAGAGGGTAAAGCCAAAGGAAACCAGAATGTCGAGAAGGTGAACAGAGGCAGGGAAAGAATCAAAAGGTTGACGAGTAGGAACCGTTGATATAAGGCACCGTAATAAGCAATACCTCTGCCAAAACGACAATGGAGGTAATAGCTCCAGGATTAGCCTCGCCTTGATGGGGCAATCAGAATCACAAACGGACTCGGTGTAGAGACGGCAACCTGAGATTCGTATCTTCTATGTGTGTAACCGGGTAAGCCGAGGTTGAGTCCAATATCTAGGTCGATTGATATTGGTAGCCAAATCGTAAGAGGAGGTCTAACTCTGGGCCCGGTAAAAGACTGAACCAAGCGAAAGCCAACAACCGAAAGGAAACAGGAAAGCCGGAAGGTCATAACTGGTTGGATAGAGGGAAATCCCTCAACTCGTGCAGAGTGCTGAATTTCAGAACTAATTCCGAGCCAAGGAAAAAATACGTTTTGATTCCCTAATTGTATATGGAAAAGATAGAATCGAAACCTTCGGGGGACGGTATCGTAACTGAGCAAACCACCAATTGGCACTCCATAGACTGGAAAAATGCCTACCGGATGGTTAGGAAACTTAGACGTAGAATTTTCAAAGCGACACGTGAAGGCAACTGGAAAAAGGTAAACAAGTTGCAGAGGTTAATGCTCCGCAGCTACTCCAATATCCTTACTTCCGTCAGACAGGCTACCCAGATAAATGGTGGAAAAAAAACCCCAGGGATAGATGGACAGGCAAAACTTAATCCCAAGGAAAGAGGCGAAATGGTCGATGCCCTCACCACTTACAAAGCATGGAAGCCAATCCCAACAAAACGCATCTACATACCCAAATCCAACGGAAAACAAAGGCCATTAGGAATCCCTAGCATGACGGATAGATGCCTACAGGCAATCGTCAAGAATGCATTAGAGCCTACATGGGAAGCCAGATTTGAACCCGTATCATACGGTTTCAGGCCAGGAAGAAGTGCCCATGATGCTAGACAAAGGATATTCCAAAACATATGTGGTGAAAAGAACAGGAAATGGTGGGTCTTAGACGCAGACATCTCAGGATGTTTTGATAATATCGCCCACGAACCACTCCTAGAAACCATTGGAAGCTTCCCAGCAACACATCTTATTAAAGAGTGGCTTAAAGCAGGATATGTCTACAAAGACGTATTCTACAATACAGAGGAAGGAACCCCCCAAGGTGGAATAATTAGCCCATTATTGGCCAATATAGCCCTCCACGGATTAGAAAAAGAATTGGGAATCAAATACAGATGGAGTAGAGACAAAAGGAAGAAAGATGGTGGAGGATGGTACAACGTGACACCTAGGACTTACGTCCGCTTTGCTGATGACTTCGTAATCCTAACAGAAAGCGAGGAAGATGCGGCGAACGCTAAGGAAATCACCGAAAAGTGGTTATCTGAAAGAGGACTAAAACTATCCAAGGAAAAAACCAAAATAAGCCATGTATCCACAGGATTCGACTTCCTAGGATGGACTTTCCGAAAGTATAAGACCACCAGTAGAAAAACGGGATTAATAACCCTCATCAAACCCTCCCAGAAAAGCGTAAAGAAAGTCAAGAATAAACTGAAAGAAGAATTCAAAAAACTCAAAGGGGTATCCCAGAGAGAAGTGATACATAAACTCAATCCAATAATAAGAGGATGGAGCAACTATCACAGCGGAGCAGTCTCCAAGGAAATCTTCTCACAGCTTGATAACTACGTATACTGGAAACTCCAACGGTGGGGTAGACGAAAGCACTCAAAGAAATCTCATGAATGGGTTAATAAAAAATACTTCGGTAAATTATGTCCCGGCAGAGATGACAATTGGGTATTTGGAGAAGAAGGATATCACATAAACAAATTCGCTTGGACAAGAATTGAAAGACACACTTTAGTGACTTTCGATAAATCCCCAGACGACCCAGGACTAATAGAATACTGGAAGGAAAGGGAAGTCAAGCAGAAAGAAAAAACGGCGAGGAGTAAACTTTCTAGCGGACGAGACAAAATAGCCAACAGACAGGGATATAAATGTCCCTTCTGTCAGCAAAATCTAGGTAATTACGATAAAGTGCATCTACATCATATTATGCCAAAAAGCCTAGGGGGTCTCGACAAATACGATAACCTCATCTACCTGCATAACGATTGCCATCACTCCATCCATGCCTTGGGTGCGACTAATCCCGACATACAACAAATGTTAAGAAGCGGGATGGAAAAACCCTCTAAGACCCGGAACAAAAGCCAAAAGGTACAAAACCGGAAATCGAAGAAAAGCAAGTCGCAAAAATAACGTGTTCAAAAGGAATTAGGTGCGCCGTGTACTTGGAGACTTGTTCGCACGGTGCTTAGGGGGCGAAGCGGGGGCAACCCCGCCGACCTACCCAATCCATCCAAGCTCAACCGCATCAGCTAGACTCAGTCCCATACCTTCCGGAGACGAAACCTTAGAATAAGGTTTGAAGTTACCGTAAGGAGAGTGGAGCCTTAATCATAAAGTTTTAACCCTTTTACCCATAACCGACTAACCATAAAGGCTCCACTCTCCTAAGGTTTCGTCTCTGGCCTTAATCATAAAGTTTTAAACCTTTTACCCATAGCCGACAAACCATAAAGGCTGCCTTATTCTGACGGTAACTTCTAACCAAGAAACGCGCGGTACGACGCAACAATACTGCCTGCACCTCGGTTTTACTCATATACCGGGTGATTTCCTTATCCGTACCTCGATTAAGTATGTTTTTGGCAGCATTGTAGTCAGCCTGTAACACGACCCCATTAAACCTGGTAAAATTGTCCCCGTTTCTTTCCCCCAACAGGGTTCCAGTAACAGAGTCAACTTGCGACGTGTAGCTAGGCTGAACTTCCGTAACAACCGACCCAGTCCAATCAGCCCATTTCTGTAAGGAGTCCCGCATTTTCCCTTTCATCCAGCTATTAAGCTTACGGGACATGGCTTTGGACTGGCGTTTATTTTTTATTGGTTGTGTTAAATCTTCCGCAAAAACTAAGAGTGATTCACCATTAAAAAGAGACTTGGAGGCCGCTCCTATTATGGCAGTTAGTTCGGCTTGGTTCTGTCTGTATCGCTTGTTTTATGTTTTTCTAGTTAGGTTGTTTTTAAGGATACGAGCAGATTTTGCTGGAGCAAGTTTTTCTAACTTTCTATGTATCGCCCAAAGCTTTCCTCTATTACGATTCTTGGCACAGATGCGATTGGACTTTTTGGTAGCCGCTTTGCCCAAATTTTTGCCATGCGCTTGGCCATTTGAATCATAGAAAGCCTCTGTGTACCCTTTGTCTATCCCGATAGGGTGGCGGTTAGCGGGTACTTCCACTGTTCCATAATCTACTAAGAAGTGAATTTCAAATCTTTGTAGAGTTTGATTGTAGATTAATCTAATCTGCCCACTTATTTGGCGATTATATCTGACGATTATTCTGTTTCTTTTTCCTCTTCTTAATCCAGCTAGTTCTAGCTGATAAGTGTTACGGGAGAGCCTCCTGCACTTATAGCCTATTTGTTGATAGACTATCTGGTTCTTGACCCAGGAATGACCCCTTTTAAACTCCTTTCTGACCAGCCTATGCAGCAGTGGGTTCTCCAGAAAAGCCAAGGTCTTAAGCTGTTTACAAAGCTCCTTTCTTGTCTTTTGATTGTCTTTCCCAGGAAACCTTTTATAAATTTTTCTGACAACGGCGTCGATACAAGCTGCTTGGCTCGCTGTGATAGCCTTCGCTACATCGTTTACAGTCCAATCCATCAACTTGGCAGGCAATCCCAGAGTATCGGGAGTCCTGAAACTCTTCACTTCCGGGATGGCCTTTTTCCAGTCCAGTCCCCAATGGTTAATGCTGCCTAGTTTATTGTAAGACTCAGACCTGACAATTCCTAACTTTTTCATTACCTGCAACAACTCAAACTCTACCGACTTAGTCATCCCCACTACGGGGACAACCTGAGTCGATATTTTCTTTGTTGCTCCTACTTTTCTTGGCATTGTTAACTGACTGTGTCCTACATCTTAAGTGTACTCTAGCGCTAGCAAAATGTCAATGTCGGTTTTATACAGTTAAATACTGTTTTATACCTATTTATTGGGGTTTAGTTGCGGGACTAACATAGGGGAAGCAAGCAATATCGGCAATTGTGGGGTGACCCAGTTCCAGCCATTCCCGATCACTGAGGTGGTTGTCGAGCAGTGTTAGGATAGTTTCCGACTTTTGTGTTGCTACCTCGATGTTAACGGTTTGTACATTAAACTTGTAATAAAGTCTGGCAAACTCTGGACCCTGGCGAATCTCTCCTGCAGTTGTAGATAACCAGCGCATCACTCGACTCATGGCTTCAGGCTCCAAAGGCAGCCAGTCTTCGCTACCATAGCGCCGTGCTAGATATACTAAAATAGCTTGGGCATCCTCAAAGATTAAATCTCCATCGGTGAGAACTGGCACTTGTCCAAAGGAATTCAATTCCAGAAACTCTGGAGATTTGTGTTGACCATTGTCCAGGTCAACCCAGACAGTCTCGTGTTCTAACCCAAGTAGTGAAAGCATTAGCCGCACTTTGTAGCAATTGCCAGATAGCTGGTAATCATAAAGTTTTATCATAATTGTATTATCCTGATTTTTGCCTAATTTTTGCCTAATTTTTGGCTAATTTTTGCCTAATTTTTGGAAGTATAGCACTACCCATTAAGGTTAGGACATTGATACAAGCTGAAACGCTGTTTTATTGAACTTTTGCCTTTTGCCTCTTGCCTTTTGCCTTGCGCGTAGCGCTATAATTGTGTCCGACTCATTAGCCTGCTGATTACCCTGCGTAGCTATGCTTTGCTGGTGTAGCCAAACCCTTGAGGGTTTGGGGATAGTTTTTAACCACCGGGATGCTCCCCTTATGCACCGCATTTAAAGCCTTAACTCCTTCTTCTTGAGCAACCACACAACTAATTTTAGTGTCCGAACTTGTAATCATCTGAATAGTTATTTGCTGTTGTGCTAATGCCTCAAAAAACTGAGCCACAACCCCTGGTTGTCCCACCATACCACCCCCAACTAGACTAACTTTAGCGATTTCTGTATCCACTAGAATTTCCCCACAACCAATACTTAGTGCTAACGCTTTTAAAGCCATGGATGCTGCTTCGGCATCAGCTTGAGCGACCGTAAACGCAATATCACAGCTGGGGATACCATTAAGCCTATGACAGCGTTGAGACTGAATAATCATATCAACACTAATATTTTCCTGTGCCAGTCGTCCAAATACTTTTGCTGCCATTCCCGGTTGATCTCGGACATGGCGAATTGTGATACAAGCTTGGTTGAGATCAACCACAGCACCGCATACTGGGGATGGGCTTGAATCGGTAGAAAACTCCTGAATAGGTCCGAGCACTACAGAACGATCAATTTCAAAAGCCTGACACAAAGCAGCAACAGCGCGATCGCATACCTCAGCATTAATCACACAGGTGATCTTCAACTCAGAGGTAGAAATCATCTCAATATTAACTCCCGCCTCTGCTAGAGTAGAGAACATTTTAGCTGCAACCCCAGGACGCCCAATCATACCAGTCCCAGTAATTGCCACTGTTGCCATGTTCTGCTCTACCATCACCTCTAGCTCTTCTGACCCTTGCCAAGTCCCCCCGTATAAAGCAGAAGTAATCAGCTTTTTAAGTTTACTTTCACTCACTGCCGCTGCTAAAGTCTCAGCTTGATCCAAACCTCTGTTCACTACCGTCAACGCAATATCTTTACCATCGTCCTCCTGAATTGACTGAATCATCAGATTAACATCGAGATTGTCACGAGCAATTTCATCAAATAACCCTGCCGCTACCCCTAAACGATCCCGCCCTTGCCATCGGGCTACTTTTACTTGATTTGTCTCCAATTCCACTCCATATACTGCCTTGTTAATTTCCAACCCTTTCAGAGAACGAGGTTTAGGCATCGGAGAAATTATCCTAGTTCCTGGTGCATTGTTCCAGCTTGAACGTACAACCAAAGGTACCCCATAATTACGAGCAATCTCTACCGCCCTAGGATGTAGCACCTTTGCCCCTAAACTCGCTAACTCTAGCATTTCATCACAAGTAATTTCTGGGATTAATTGTGCCTCTGGTACAATCCGAGGATCAGTTGTAAAAATGCCTGGAACATCAGTATAAATTTCGCACAAATTTGCTTTTAAGGCAGCCCCTAACGCCACAGCTGATATATCTGAACCGCCACGTCCTAGAGTAGTAATTTCAAAGTTATCACCACTGGTCATACCCTGAAATCCAGCTACAACTACCACAGTTCCTTGATTAAGATAGTGCTGAATTCGCTTTGGCTGAATTTCCAAAATTCTGGCACGACCGTGTTCAGCATCAGTAATAATTTCTACTTGTGCCCCAGTTAAAGAAATAGCCGGTTGTCCCAATTCCTGCAATGCCATACTCAGCAAAGCAATTGATACTTGTTCTCCAGTAGATAGAAGCATATCCATCTCCCGAGCACTGGGATTAGTGGAGATTGCCTTCGATAAACCGAGCAAATCATCAGTGGTTTTCCCCATCGCCGAAACCACTAGCACCACATTATTATTATTTTGGACTGTTTGCTTCACCCGCTGGGCAACTGCTTTAAGTCTTTCAACTGATCCAACCGACGTACCACCATACTTTTGGATGATTAGCATGATATAGCCTCAAATAAAGTATTAATTTTAAATTGATTTAAATAAAAAAGAAAATTTTTTATTTTGCTTTAGTAATGGCTAATATAAGGATTTACTAGGAAAATAGTATTACTATAAACAAGTAACAGTAAACTTCGGACAAGGGAACAGTATGAAAGAGCTATTGAGCCCTATAATAACCTGAGTTCGATGACCCTTCCCTGTTCCGAAGTTCCCTGTTAACTATGGCGGTTTGCATAACTATTAGGTACACAGGATTGTTTTCCCTGTTCCCTGTTCCCTGTTCCCTGTTCCCTAAAAACCCAGAACTTTGTACCTAACAGCAATTGCAAACCGCCTTATTACATCTCAAGCAGCGCTATATCATTCTCTTTGTTGAGCTGAATCAACTCAGCTACACCATCCCATAGAGCATAGCGTGCTTTGAGAGCATTCTCAGCAGAGTTGAAAGCTTGCTCCCACTTTACAGGATCATCACCACAAAGATTTTTTAAGAGTTTTTTCCCCATCGGAACATGTTGATCCTCATCCAGAAAATTATGCCTGTCTAGATAGAGACGCAAAGAATCCCAAGTAAATCCATAGAGACTATCTAAAGTAGCAATAACCTGTCTGAACATAGCAGGAATGATATCTTCTCGACCTAGTAGAAAAGCTGCAGCTACTTCATGGGTTGACTTAGTAGTAGTTTCCAAGGTGAATTTCACAAACGTTTTGGTTAATTCAGGTATCGAAAGAGAGGCTATAGTTTGGTCAGCTGGAATACCTTTGCGAAGAGAAGAGATAAACGTTTTAATTGGATTAGTATCAGCCCCAATCTCTGTCATCGCCACCATATATAGATCATAGTGACTGATGTAATTTCCTGGTGAGACTTCATCAGTCTCTTCAGCTAAAACAATCTCATTGACCATCCTGGCAGAATTAATATCTGTCGGTGGCACCCAAGGTACATCCAAGCAAGTAACTCGGTGTTGAAGAGTCTTAATCAAAGACATGAAATCCCAAACAGCAAACACGTGAGACTCCATAAATATCTGTAGAGATACCAAGTCATATAACTGTTGGTAAAGCGGGTGATTGATCAGATCCATACGGCTTGGTTTAAGTTGTTCTTCCAGCTGAGCGTAATAGTCGAAACTCTTATAATTTTGCATTTCGATAATCTTCATGATTGGTCTCCTTAATAACCTGTATATTTTTTTAATTGGGTGAGGCACATGTTTTTAGGGAGTAGGGAACAGGGAGTAGGGAACAGGGAACAGGGAACAGGGAACAGGGAACAGGGAACAGGGAGCAGGTAAAAAACACTCTGTACCTCATTAGGCTATAAACCGCTATATTAATCCCAATTACCAATTACCAATTACCAAATTAATTGGCAATTTTGGATCTAAGTCGATCGCCTTTGGCGTGGCCTACGGTCAATCAGATAGGGATCCTCAATGAATTCTGAGAACTTTGTTCTGTGTTCCCTACTCCCTACTCCCTACTCCCTACTCCCTACTCCCTACTCCCTACTCCCTACTCCCTACTCCCTACTCCCTTTGCTAAATAATACCAACATAGTTTCTAGCAAAATCCCTAGCAAATGTTGCCGATGTAGACAATTGCTTCAATTTCGATTCACTCAACTTATTGAAGAAACGAACATTGTCTACATCCTTCTCTTCAGACTTATGCAGCATATGCAACATCGAACAAGAGAATTCTTGAGCACGCCAAATATAGGGCAAACGAATTTCCGAGTAGCGTTTTAGGTAAGAAATATCCCGTTTTTCCTGGTAGTAACTTACCAATACTTCTCCCAGAACACCCGCATCCTGTACCGCCAGATTTAAACCTTTCCCACCGCAAGGTGTAATAATGTGACCCGCATCACCAGCTATCAATAACCGTTGGTACTGTAACGGCTCCATGACATAACTGCGCATGGATAAAATCCGCTTGTCAAAGATTTCCCCTTCTTTCAACGTCCATTCTTTTTTCGCCAGACGCTTTGCCAAAGTCGTCCAAATGCGTTGATCAGGCCAATTTTTAAGCTCATCATCAAGTGAAACTTGTAAGTAATAACGAGAAATCTTGGTATTGCGCGGCATGTGAGCTCCAAAGCCATCATGATGCAAGCCATAGATGACATGTTTTGCAGAAGGTGGTGCGTAAGCTAAAATTGCCAGCCAGCCGTAGGGATGCTGTTTTGTGTAGATGTCTACCGCTCCGTCTGGAATTGATTGGCGCGAGATTCCATGATAGCCATCACACCCTGCTACAAAATCAGCATGAATCGTGATGGTGGTGTCACCATCTTTATCGTAACACTCAACAATGACGCCGTCATCGGTTTGAGTAATTTTTTTCCCCTCATGGCGTAACAATAACTTACCACCTGCATCCAGATATCTTTGAATCAGATCGTCATTGAGATCGCTTTGGGGATAAATGTAATGGACATCCCCATCAGCTAACTTGCCGTAATCAAAGACAACGCTGTAATCAGGGTAACGAAATTCACAGGTATCATGGGTATAGCCATTTTGAAGAATTGTATCCGCTAGACCATGTTTTTTGAGTAGGTCAACTGTGGTGCTTTCCAGCACACCTGCCCGCGCCTTCGTATATATTTCTTCGCGGTTGTATCTATCCGCAATGATACAATCAATCCCATTTTGTAGAAGGATATTACCAACTACAATCCCAGCTGGACCTGAACCTAAAATACAAACTGATGTTTTCAATGCTGTACTATTAGTCATGGTTTAAGCTACCTCTTTAGTTAGATTTGAATAAAAGAAAAGCAAATTTTATTAACAAACAGCCTCTGTAAGCAGTCAGCAGTCAGCCGTCAGCAGTCAGCTTAAAATAAACTTCTTTGGCCTTTGGCTGATAGCTGAACGCGCACGCGTGCGCGTAGCGCTTAAGCTGATAGCTAATAGCTGATAGCTAATAGCTGATAGCTGAACGCGCACGCGTGCGCGTAGCGCTTAAGCTGATAGCTGATCAGCGTCTAATAGGTACCTGGAATCATTTTTGTAGTAATAGCAATACGATTCCAACCATTGATCGTGACAATAGCCATCAAAAGTTTAGCGATTTCAGTTTCTGAAAAATAGCGACTTACCTCTTCATAAACTGAATTCGGTACCTGATTCTCTGAAATCAGCGTCACTGCTTCAGTTAGCTCTAATACAGCCCGCTCTTCTGGACTGAAAAACGGCGCTTCTTGCCAAGCATTTAGGGCATAAATTCGTTGTTCTGTTTCTCCATTACTTCTGGCTTCTTTTGTATGCATATCGATACAAAAAGCACATTGATTAAGTTGAGAAGCACGGATTTTTATTAACTTTCTCAGTGTTTTATCTAAGCCACTTTTATTCACATAATTTTCCAAGGAATTCATGGCTATATAAGCTGCTGGTTCAACTTTCTTTAGTTCCAATCTTGTTTCCATTTAAATACCTCAATTGGTTTGTAAAATTACAAACTTGACTTTTTACGTTTGACGTGATCACCACGTTCCTACTGCTTTCTCAAGCTCAGCACGGGCATTGGCCAAAGATTGCTGACGGGCTTCTTCCCCTAAATCTAGTTTCTCGGCATGAATAAACGTGATATCTGTAATGCCAAGTACTCCAAATATAGCCCGTAAAAAAGGTTCCTGATAATCGTAATCAGCAATAGGGCTTCCTGGAGAGAAAGTACCGGCACGAGCTGTAAAAATTAGCATTTTCTTTCCCTTAGGAACTAAGCCCCGATATTGACCAGGTTCGTCAAAGGTAAAGGTGCGATTAAATCGAAAAATTTGATCGATATATGCTTTGAAGGTAGATGGAACATTGAAGTTGTACATGGGAATGCCAAAAACATAGCGATCGGCTGCTAAAAATTCATCCACCAAAGTATCTGATACTTTAATTGCCTCTACTAATTCAGTAGTGCGTTTTTCTGGAGGACAAAATGCTGCAGCAATCCACTTTTCATCAACATGGGGCACAGGATTATGACCTAAATCTCGATAGCTGACGGTGTCGTCTGGATAGAAAGACTTCCAAGTTTGAATAAACCGATTAGACAATTGCCGAGAAATAGAGCGATCGCCACGGGGACTAGCATCAATGTGAAGAATATGGGTCATAATTAAGTTGAAGGTTGAAGGTTGTTTGGTTGAAGGTTGAAGGTGGTTTGGTTGAAGGTTGAAGGTGGTTTGGTTGAAGGTTGAAGGTGGTTTGGTTGAAGGTTGAAGGTTGGAGGTTGAAGGTTGGAGGTTGGAGGTTTAAGGTTGTTCGCGTAGCGTGGCCTTTTGGCCAAGGTTGAAGGTTGTTCGCGTAGCGTGGCCTTTTGGCCAAGGTTCAGAATATAACCTTTAACCTGGTAACCTAGTAACCTGTAACCTGTAAACTCTAACCTGATCAGCTGATAACCTGATAACCTGCTAACCTGCTAACCTGCTAACCTGTAACCTGATAACCTGCTAACCTGCTAACCTTCAACCTGCTAACCTGCTAACCTGCTAACCTGCTAACCTTCAACCTGCTAACCTGCTAACTTGATCGCCTGCTAACCTGTAATTGGGATTATTTGATGCCTACTGCCATTGAGTAAGCTCCTACAAGAGGTTTAGTGTAAGTGTCTTTGAATCCTACTTTGTCCATCCAAGCACAGCAGTCTGCTCCTGTATAGTCGAAACCCCCAAAGGTCTCGATCAGCATATTGAGGCTCATGAGTAACCCAAACTTGTTCTGGCAGCGCTCATCGTCGATTAGTGCGTCGTAAACAATCAATGCACCACCGGTCGGGAGTGCTTCGTAGGCTTTGGCAATTAACAGGTGCTTTTCTTCTAGATTCCAGTCATGGAGGATTTGTCCCATCACCAAAACATCAGCACTAGGCAGCATATCCTGGAAAAAGTCACCACCATGGAAGTGTAATCGCTGGCTAAGTCCTCTGGAAGCAACATATTCCTCGTAAATTGGGCGAACCACTGGCAAGTCGAACCCACCTCCACGTAAATGGTCGTGACTTAGGGCAACGGTTACTGGTAACTGCCCTTGAGCCGTACCGATATCGATAAAGGTCTGAAACTTCTCCCAGGGAAATTTATCAGCGATCGCTTGAGCTACTCCCATACTGATCCCAGACATTGCTTCCAGAAAGAGTTTTAGGCGGGCTGGGTCCCCGTAAAGGGTGCCGAAGAAGTCTTCTCCATTTTTGGCTTCATTCTGGGGTTGACCGCTCTGTAACCCTTCTGTTAATGAACCCCAAAATCCATAGAGACGGGTGTTGTACATCTCTAGATAACCACCGATATAGGAAGGCTTGGAGCGGTCAAGAAACAAATCACTTTCAGGAGTGTTACTGTAAGCGTTATCAGAATAATCTAACACTTTTAATGCAACTAGTGCATCCAAAAAATCTCGCGCACTACGGGGATGAAGTGCTAGTTTTTCAGTCAATTCAGCAGCAGTCATAGAACTCTGAGCGAGTTCAGTAAATACTCCCAGTTCCACTGCACTTAAGAATGTCTTAGATGCCGAGAAAGCAAACCCCAATTCCAGTAGTTTGTCCGGTACCAGCTGTTTAGTAACCGCTTCCATTGACTAGTCTCCTTCTAGTTTACTTTAGTAAAAAATATTCAGGGAATTATCAACAATTTAAGACCTAACTGGAACTTTGGTTAGCTCTGCATAAGCAAAATCATGAAGCCCTTTACCATCTAAGTTATGCTCAGCACAAATTAGGATATCCTGATATTGCTCGCGAAGCTTCCTTTTCAAGACTTTTCCTGTTGAACCGACAGGAAGATTACTGACAATTTCTAAGAAAGACAATGGTTCAAAATTGTTATACAATAGCTGATGATTGATAGCAGTAATCAGAGCTGATGCTGTAATATTTCCTGGCGCTTTCAGCTTTATAAAAGCCACCAAACCATCGAAGCCTTTTTCCTTAGGAACTCCAATTATTGTACAATCAGCAACAGCTGAGTTGTTCTTCAAAATTAATTCCTCGATGGGTAACGTATTGACTAAGCCCCTAGCGCACTGAATAGCATCAACGGAACGATCCACGTGAAAAAATTTATTATCCTGATCATAATAAGCCAAATCCCCACTAATCCAGTACCCTTGTTTATAACTTTTGAGGGTGCGGTTAGAATCATTCCAATAGCCTGGTGTAATAGTTGGAGATTTAATACCCAGGAAACCTACCTGATAGGGTGGCAGTAGATTTCCCTCCTCATCTAACACTACAGCTTTTACAAAACTGCGTGGCTTACCCATATATCGATTATACAAGCTTGTCTGGCGACTAGAGACTTTATTAAACAAAGCCATGCCGAGTTCTGAAGCACCTAGACCATCAATAAAGACTGATTTAGAATTCCCGGCATTTACCAGAGTCCTGATATGAGCTTCATGGGCAGCATCTCCCGTATTAATCCACATTTTTACAGAACTCAATTGGTCTTTTTCTAAAGCCTGGGAAGCCATGTCGGCATAGGTTTGTGGAAAAGCTGCTACTATAGTCGGTTTAAGTTTTTTAGCTTGAGTAATAGCATTATTACCAGATAAATCCGACAAAACCATAGTGGGTAACCCCAGTAAGGTTACTGTCATAAAGTAGCTAATTCCCGCTGAAA
>NZ_JAAHFV010000101.1:0-18199 GCF_010672755.1 Moorena sp. SIO1F2 | reverse complement strand
ATCCGGGTCAAAATTTGCAGCGTCAGTAGCACCATGCCACCCCAGAATAAACCTCGTTTCCCCTCTGCTAGTCCGGCGCGGATTAAACCGATGTCGATTAGGAATAAAAGCACATTGAAGATGAATACCGCTATGATGGGTAGAATACCAATACTGAGATGCCAATAGGGAACTAGGGCGCTGATCACAATCATAATAGCCACAACCTTAGTTGTTGAGTCCATTCGACGCAACAGTTTTATCCACGCCCAGATCGTGAAGCTACCTAAAATGACACTATCAATCACAGCAGGTTCCAGGAGTATTGAGGTGACGTCAACTAGCGGTTTGACTGATGGTGAACTATCCCATAACACGTGGAAAGACAAAAAATAAAATGATAGGCTGAGGAAGGTGATACCAAGGGTGCGGGCTGTGCTATTAAATTCCTGGAGGTTGGGCTGAATTCTTCCCAGGAAACCCCCGTATGACCATAACAAGGCTGGTGGTAGAGCGCATGCGATCGCAGCAATCCAACCGGGATAAGGCCATAGCTCGAAGTTGATCAAGTTCCATTCCAGGGCAGCAACTACTGCGATCGCACTTAAGCGAAACATCCATCGTGAACGGCACCAGTAAGCCAGGGGAATAAACAGTAAACCCGCAAACACTGGCATATGTTGTATGATTAGCCTTAGCCAAGACAACTCTGTGATTGCCAGAAATTCTGGCTGGGACATTCCTTGCACATACCCTAATCCAATCAAGACCATTGCCAGCATCCCTAATAGGGTCAAGCGTAGGCTATAAGCCATGGCTAAGACTCCTAATCCCCAAATCAGGTATAACTGATAGAGTGGTCCACTTTGGTGGAACATTTGGGACATCAGTGCTATATTGGCTCCTAAAGTCAGGGCTCCTAAAAGTAATAAACCTTGTCCCAAACGGCAATGCCTACCTTGGGTTGGGTCTCGCCATAGATAGAAGCCAGCAATGTTGATCCCGAAGAAGACACTCAGAAGCAAGGTCACTTTCAACCACCGAGACCAGGCTTGCCAGTTGGCTGCCACAAAGGTGATCATGGCCAAGCCTAAGAGAAGACTGCCTAGAACTAGCAAAATTACGACGAATCGATTACGGGCCGCTACTTCCAGGTCACTAAATTGATAGCGTTCCGCTAATTGAGCGTATAGGCCAGCATCAATCAACCCTTCTGTTTGCCATTGTTGTGCTTCTTGACGTAACTGGTGACGAAATTTATCGGAAGGCATCACAACCTATATTTTAGAGCTTAAGACTTTCCTCTGGGAATATACAATGTTATAATCACTAACCGACTGAATGTTTGATTATGTCCATGATATGGTGTAAACATTCTGTAATAATTAGATAAGAGTAAGTAAAAAACTGTTAACTAGAATCGGAGCTAATGGTAAACCAGAGGTCAACGAGTGGGTCGTAGTAGCTCCGAACATGTGGTATATAGGAGTTTTGATTTTACTGCATCCGTCTATTCAGTTGAGGTTGGTAAGGTACGTCAGAAGATTGTCTAGACGTGGCAAGTTTTCGTCGCTCAAATTTATCTTTATCCACCCTAGTGACTGCTGTCAACAATTTTTTCTTTTTTTTGTTATCGCCCGGAGGTATCTCTAAATGTCTATTCGTCTGTACATAGGTAACTTACCTAAAGAAGAAGTAAACCGTGATGAGCTGCAAGCTATTTTTGCTGAAGCCGGTGAAAACTTTAGCACAAAAGTGATTAAAGATCGTAAAACTGGTAAATGTCGGGGCTTCGGCTTCGTCACGGTGGCAACGGATGAGGAGGCTGATCAATTCATTGAAAAGTTCAATGGTCATATGTTCAAGGATACTACCTTGAAAATTGAAAAAGCCCTGCCACGATCCAAGAATCAAGACAAAGAAGCATCTAAGGAGAAAGAAAAACCCAATCAGGAATCAACCCCATCTGCCAACAACACTCCTCCCCCTCGCCGTAACAACAACAAGAATAAGTCTAAGCGTAAGCAGCAACAGACTACATCTGACCCCGCTGGAATTCAACCCGATCCCCGTTGGGCTAATGAATTGGCGAAGCTGAAAGAACTGTTATCGGCTCAAACTACTAACTCTTAAGTTGGGATAAATCTAACTGATTTCCATTACCAATTCTGGCAAGATTAGCCCTACGTCCTACCCGTCAGGGAGGCGTGGGCTTATTCCTCTGTAAAGCTTCAGGCTTTCCACGCAATTTTTAAATAAAAGATCTAATCACCTCAGATTGGGTTTGACCAGTCTGCTGATAGTGCTACTTTAATATCGATATCTGACTCATTCTGCCAGACAGAGAGTCTTTTCTTTTTTTTGGTTGATGATCAGTGGCAAATCCCGATAGGTTTATGGTGTCTTAAGCCAGATCAGGATAGCTTACCAATACCAAAGAAATTAAAGCTAACGAAACAGTAAGCTATTGAGCTTGATAGATAGCTGTTAATTTTGTGTGCGCAGTACCAACTACCTATTAGCTTAACGCTGATGGTGGAAAGTCTGGCAAGCTCAGGTAATTTTGCATCGTCTGTTACCCGATCGATTTAAAATTGTGAGTTGTGAATTAAAACTTACGTTTTAACCACTAACCACTAACCACTAATCACTAACGTTGTTATGAGTGCAGAAATTGACCCCATTAAGTTAATGAAACAGGAAGTTGGCAAAGCAGCTGCCAAGCGGGTGCAGTCGGGAATGATTGTGGGGCTAGGCACTGGTTCAACGACTGCCTATGCAATTCAGTTTTTAGGCGATCGCTTAAACTCTGGAGAGATTAAGGATATTGTAGGGATCCCCACCTCTTTCCAGGCAGAAGTCTTGGCGAAACAGTACGGTATTCCCTTGACTACCCTTGATGCGGTTGATCACATAGATGTAGCGATTGATGGTGCTGACGAAGTCGATCCCCAGAAAAATTTGATTAAGGGGGGTGGCGCTGCCCACACCCGTGAGAAAATTGTAGATTCCCTGGCCAAACAATTTATCGTAGTGGTGGATAGCACTAAAATAGTTGACCGCTTGGGGTCTACCTTCCTATTACCTGTAGAAGTTATCCCGATGGCAATTACACCAGTTATGAATGCCATTGAAAAGCTAGGGGGTAAACCGGAACTGCGCATGGGGGTCAAAAAAGCTGGACCAGTGATTACAGATCAGGGAAATATGGTCGTTGATGTCAAATTTGATGCCATTGATAACCCAGCTGAGCTAGAAAAAACTATCAATAATATTCCTGGTGTTCTGGAAAATGGTTTATTTGTTGGGGTTACGGATCTGGTTCTAGTTGGAGAAGTTAAGGATGGTCAGACCGTGATTCGGGAAATGTAACACGTCCAGCACTAAAGCTTGAAAGTGCCGTGGGATTCTTGCTTGATAGAAATACTCTTGATAGAAATACTCAGATATTTCTCCCAAGCCAAGGCAATTAAGTGTATGTCCCACGGCTTGATTAATTTTCCAGGTAGAGAATAGTTGATTAGACTTTGTCGAGCTTAGCCACCAGCGGCAAAGGTGAGCATGATCACTGCTGAAAGCAACATACCAGGACTTAGTAACAGAACTAACATCAAAAAATCATGGGATTCCATAATCGTAAACTCTCCTAACTGCTTCTTTACTACCTTAACCTGCTACAAAGGCTAATCCCGGAAAATCAAGAATTTATCAAGAATTCGTAAGCGGTCAGCCCTCAGCGGTCAGCCCTCAGCGAAAGGCCTTTGGCCAAGCTACGCGAACAGCGGTGAGCTAAAAGCTCACGCGTGCGCGTTCAGCTTCAAAAAAAACATCGTTCGCGTGTGGCACAGGCTTTGGCCTTGGCCTTTGGCCACGCGGGGCGCGTTTGGCCACGCTGTGCGAACGACGCTGGGATTTAACTCAGTATTAAACGAATGCTTACCTCTTTTATTCAAAAGCTGAACGCGCACGCGTGCGCGTAGCGCATTAGCTGATAGCTGAATTGTCCTTAACTTGGAGCAGGAGAATAACGAATTTATCAGCATCTTCTAGTTGCTGTTAAACGTAGGATGGGTTTACCCTGGGAATCAGTTTACAATACCTTGTAATTTAAGTTTGAAACCGGGAAGCACTGCTTCTCCAGATAACTCTTTGGGATTATCTATAACCTCAGTGTTTTGTCCTGAGCGATAAATTTCAACCCGTCGATTCTGAGGGTCAATCAGCCACCCCAAGCGCAAGCCATTGTCAATATACTCTTGCATTTTTGCCTGTAGCTCCTTGAGACTGTCAGACTTTGATCGCAACTCAATTACGAAATCAGGACAGACTTTAGGGAAAGTTTGTTTTTGTTCCTCTGTCAGTGCATCCCAGCGGTTACGTGACACCCAAGAGCTATCAGGGGAACGATTGGAGCCATTGGGAAGTTCAAATCCGGTAGATGAGTCAAATGCTTCTCCTTGTTCCGGGTTTTCCTCATACCAATTGCCCAATTGCCTGCTAATACTTAGATTTCTTTTACCGGTTTCCCATCCTGTTGGTGGATTCACAATCAATTTTCCCTCAGCAGTTCTTTCTAATCTCAGGTCTCGGTTAGCATTAGCTAACTGTTCAAACTGTTGGTGACTGACGTTGAGGTCCAAAGATTGTGGAACTATTAGCTTTAGTAGGGGTTCTAGTTGACTTGACATAACCGTTAATCCTTGGAATTGAGATATAACGAGAGAGCAGAAGATAAAGAACTCACGTCGGTTAATTTTACTGGGATTATGGGGAGTTTATCTAAGTCGCGTTCGCTTTTAGCGGAAGCTTAGCTTCATCGCCTTTGGCGTGGCCTACGGCCAATCGCTTAATGGATAATTGAGCAGGGAAAACAAAGGTTGGGCAATCTGCGAACATTTATCTTGCTGTTCATTCTTGTCCTGATTCAAAAATTTTATCGACGATCTCCTGCCCAAGATGCCACATCATCCTCCGACCAAGGGAATGGCGGATTGCTGCTATAGTCAATAAAATAGTCGTAGCCTAACTGGTCATAAAGCTCATCCACTAATGTCTGTAATTCTACCATTGGTTCGGTATCCCCAGGAAGAAGGGGAAGCGGAAAAGAAGGAATGCGATCGCATAAATTAAAAAGGTACAAGTCAGCCGTGGGACGGGTATTAGAACGACTGACTAATATCCGATAATGACTGGGATTACTGCTGTTAGAAACAGGTAGAGGTTCCCCATCTCGCAACAGGTCAATTTCGACCAAATGAGTCATACTCTCGAATATCTGCTGCCGTTTGGCCTCGTATTTCTGACGCCCTTCTCCTCGTTTATTGGCAGGAGAGATAACTTCAATCGCTGTCACCACTTCCTTAGTGGCTACATCTTTAACCTCGATGTAGGATTGTCGGACTTCTTCTCGTAAAGGAACAGCTACCTTAATCGGTTGAACTAACGGTTCAGATACCGCAACTGCTGTAGCCATTGCAGCTGAAGCATCTCGGCTTTGTTGAACCGTAACATCGGGTCTACCAATGGCAATCTTGGTTGAGCCAGCAATCTTATAAACCCACTTATCCGTGACTACCCGATATTTAGGTAGCAGTTTCGGAATTAATGCTCTAGCCAAAGCCGCCACCAATTGGTTGTGGAAATCCGACCAATATTCCGGTTGTTCGAGGTAGGGATGAATCCCTGGAAATGGGTTAGTCATATAGCATTTTGATTTGAGTTGTAAACATACTTCCTTAGAGCTGATTCGTAAACTCGCACTAAACCTTGTAGGATAAGGCTTGCGCTAAAATAGAACAATTGAACTATTTAATACCGAAAAGACAATCATAGCAAGGCTTTCAGACTTCTTAAGATTTACTTGACGAATCAGCTCTAAGGGGGCCTTGCCCCAAACCAACTATCAGCTGATATGGCTGAGAAAGGTACCGAGTAAATTCCAGAATCTTTTCCCTAGCCAAGCTGATAAAACTCCACAGTAAATGGAGAAGCCTATGCTTAAAAGCATTATTGTATTCAAAGATATCTCTACATGCCAAAGCCATCGATAGATAGACATGATAGCGATGCCCACCAGTAATCCGGCAGCCGCACCTGCTGCCGCCTGAGTTAATACTTGTCTTGCAGTAGGTTGAGTCGTTTCTGTTTCCATAACTAGAGGCTCCTCGTTAGTATCGTTAGCAATTTTGCACGGGACACACAGCAGTGTGCCCCCAATCTCAATCTATTAAATTAATTCACCTTGGATGCAATCAATTCCTGACCCGCTTGATAAAGTGTTAGTCCGTTAACCGTTTCATCTGCTGAGAAATTGAATTGAATCGTGATATCTGCAACCTGAGCCAAGAATTTAGTTTCTGGCAAAATTCATCCCACACTCATGCTGCGCATTGAGATGTGGGATAAATTTTCCACAGAGTCTTTCACAAAAGACCAATCGATGTGTTATACTCATAATACTGACTTTCAAAGCCGTTCGCGTAGCGTGGCCAAAGGCCATAAATGCTGGAAAGTTGGTCAAACATTATTAAACAAAAGACCAAAAAAACAGAGCGGCAGGGCAGTCCGTTCTTAAAGCCCAGCGCCTCCTAAGCAATAGCTGGATTGGCTGGGAAGCCCACACTGAACTCAAAGAGTCAGTGTGGGAGCTGTCACTTTCTGAAACAGGGTAAAGGGTAAACGCTTCCTGCCCTGTGGCTTGGGCGAGTAGTTGTTGTTCCTCGACTCGAATAGCGATCTCCATATTAGGGAGTAATTGGTAGGTTCCCAAATAGCGGTTGTAAATTGCTGGGTCAAGTTCAACAATCTCAGGCTCACCGGATTAATTAACTGTGACAGTGTCAATATCAACAGTTAATTTGTCTAGTTGAGCCTGTACCTCTGAAGACATCTCAGCCTGGTAACGTCCGCCTAAATGTTCAGCTAAAAACTTCTCTAATGCAGCTGTCATGGCCAGTGAGTTGATCTCCTTACGGAAACCATGGCCTTCATCCGGGGCAATCAGATATTCCACGGGTCGGCCTAAATCTCGTAATGCGGCCACAATTTGGTCTGACTCCGCTTGCTTAACTCGGGGATCGTTGGCTCCCTGAACCACCATCAGCGGGGCCTGAATTTGGTCGGCGGAAAACAGGGGTGACTGGGCTTCTAGACGGGTGCGATCGCTCGGATCATCTGGATCTCCCAGCCGCAGAGCAAAGGTAGCCTTCATCGATTCCCAATAGGGGGGAATTGACTTGAGCAAGGTAATCAGGTTCGATGGCCCCACATTGGATACGCCAACGGCATAGATATCTGGTGTAAATGCCAAACCAGCTAGGGTGGCATAGCCTCCATAGGAGCCACCAAAAATTCCCACACGCTCGGGATCGGCAATCCCTGCATCAATCAGATACTGCACGCCATCCGTCAGGTCATGCTGCATCGCACCCGTGCCCCATTCGTTGTTACCGGCATTGAGAAAGGCTTTACCATAGCCAGTAGACCCTCTAAAGTTGGGTTGGAGAACGGCGTAACCGCGATTAGCGAGAAACTGGGTAAACGGCCTGTACCCCCACATATCTCGTCCCCAAGGTCCACCGTGGGGCATGACAATCACCGGTAGCTTGACTGGGTTTACCCCCTGGGGCAGGGTCAGATAGGCTGGAATCTCTAGACCATCACGGGCTGTATAGCGGATCGGCTGCATGGTGGCCAAATGTTGCCTGGGCAGCTCTGGCCGATCATCGTAGAGTTTTTCCAGGGTTTGAGTACTACGATCAAATAGATAAGTAGACCCAGGATTCACATCGCTCCGGGTTCTAATCAACGCAAAGCGATCATCGATAGTAAGGGATTGCAACACAATATCAACGTCGGGCAGCTGTTGTTTCAGAAAGGCTAGATCAGCCGCTATCTTGTCGTTTTGAGGATAGATGCGGATGCGATCGCCAACATAGGAGGTAGCAATCAACTCATCAGTCGCTTCTGAAAACACTGCACGGCCAAAATCCACCTGGTTTTCAGGATCAACTTCCACGACCTGACTCTGCTGGCTTTCGAGATTAAGCAGCTTTAACTGCATTAAATTCCCATCCCGATTGCTGATCAGATACACCCGTTGGCCATCTTTATGAAAGCGAATGGGGACACAGGTTTCTTCAATTCGACAGGTGTAAACAGGTGTTAATCCATCTTGTTGCACCGCCAGAATCTCATGCCCCCCTTCCAGGGTTTGGCGATAGCCGATGCGCACATTACCGTCTAAATCGGTTGTCCAGAGGGCAATATTCTCGTCATTTTGAATCAGCAGCGTCCGCTCGCCTGTTGTCAAATCCAAACGATAGACATCATGAAACTGGGGATTGCGTTCGTTAAGACCGATAATGATGTGGTTCGGAGTCCGTTTAGGAACGCTATAGATCATGGCCGTAATCCCCTCTACAGGGGTTAAATCGCGGGTTACCGGGCTAGTCTCACCTAAAGATTTAGCTTCAACCGCATAAATGTGAAAATTCTCATTGCCCCCTTTATCCTGGCCGTAGAGAATGTAACGACCATCGGCGCTCCAAAAGTAAATCATGATCGGGCTTTCAGCATCAGCCGTGACTGGACGAGCAGCTTCCATCGGTTCATCGATGCCCTTAACCCACACATTGATCACGCCGTCTAGAGGTTTTTGAAAGGCCAGAAACTGACCGTCGGGGGAAAGCTGGGCACCTGTAATCTCTGGATCGCCAAAGAATAGTTCCCGCTGAAGTAACGGTGCTACAGCGGTCTGACTCTCAGCAGCGCTAGCAGTTTTTGCCGTTAGGGGTAGCGGTGGATTGCCAAGGCTAAAACCCATCAAACTAATAGACATCATCAAACCTGCACCAAATTGAAATTGTTTCATGATAAACCGTATCCTCTGAAAAGTTGCTTATAATTCAATATTAAACAGGCCATTTCAAACTGACTATAGCGAAAGGTCATATGGATACATGACGTTTGTCATGGAAATTTATCCATAAGTTTCATAAGCTGTAGAAGCAGTCATAAGCATTAGGTAAGCTGATGTCAGCTCGGACAACTCCTCAGGTTTCCACCATTAATCCTTCAATTCCCAAAATCCTGCGTTATGTGGAATGGGCATGTTTGGTGATGGTGACCCTGATACTGCTGTTTTTCATCCTGAATAAATCATTGTCCTATGAGGCCAAGGGCGGTGACTACCTAATAAACTTCTTCGTATTGGGAGTTTTGGCCATTCTGAGCTTCTTCTTTCCAATCCGTCGCCCCATGTGGCAGCGACGAGCCTATATCTTTGCCGAAATTGCCTGTCTGTTGCTGACACGTATCTTTAGTCATGTAGGTCTGGATCTCCTTCTCTTTCTATACTTCGCCAAAAGCTGTTTTCTGTTGCGTCGTCGGGACGTGATCATCACGGTTGTTTTAGCCGGTATTGCCTGGCATGTAGGTTTTGCGTGGCAGTTAACGAATGATGTACTAACTGATCTCTCAAAACCGATTGCAGAGCAGCAAGCTCGCTTAGAAAAAAACCTACAAACCTTTCAAGAGGCTCCCCAAGTATTTCTTGCGGGTATTGTTCTCAATAACCTTGTGAACTATATTTCCCTGAGCGTACCGATTATTCTGCTCTGTTTAACCTTGGTGGCTGAGTACAGGAGTCGTCAGCGAGCAATCGCCTTGACCCAGGAAGTTGAATTGCTAGCCGCAGATTTAGAACGCACCCGCATTGCTCGCGATATTCATGATTCATTGGGGCATACTTTGACCTCCCTTGATGTGCAGCTAGAATTAGCACAACGACTCTACGAACGAAACTCTAATCAGCTTCAACCAGCGTTAGAGACGGCCAAACTGCTGGCCAGCCAATCCTTACAAGAAGTGCGTCGGGCAGTGACCACCATGCGAGAAGAGACCTTTGATCTCAATAAGGCGCTGCCACAGCTGCTGGAATCTTTTACATCCAACCCCTCCATAAAGGTTAAAAGCAAAATAGATTTGCCCCAGCTGCCGTTACAAACCAATCATCAGCTTTACTGTGTGGTTAAGGAAGGATTGGAAAATATCCGCAAACACAGTCAAGCCCAGGTTATTCACCTCCGGGGATATGCTTCTGCTGATGCGGTTATCCTTGAACTAAAGGACGACGGTATGGGCTTTGATATTGCTAAACCCACCCAGGGTTTTGGCCTCAGGGGTATGCAGGAGAGAGTTCAGCTGATAAGTGGATCGATACAATTAGATAGCACACCGGGACAAGGCACCTGTATTCAGATTAGGATACCACGATGATTCGACTTCTATTGGCTGATGACCAACCCATCTTTCGGCAGGGACTGGCGGCACTGTTGTCCCTAGAGGATGATCTCGAGGTGGTGGGTGAAGCCAATCACGGTGAAGAAGCCATTGCCCTCACCCAGAGGTTACAGCCTGATATTATCTTGATGGATGTGCGGATGCCCATCTGCGATGGTGTGCAAGCAACCCGAGAAATCCATACCCGCTACCCCTGGATTCGGATTCTAGTCTTAACCACCTTTGACAATGATGACTATGTGTTCCAGTCTCTTCAGGCTGGGGCCTTGGGATATTTGCTTAAAAGCACTCCAGCCCCTAAGGTGGCAGCGGCCATTCGCAGTTTGCATCAGGGATACAGCCAATTAGGTCCTACCATCGCTCCGAAGGTGTTTTCTCAACTGAATAATACCCAACCTGAACGGGAAAAAACAGATTATCATGCTCAATTCAATCAGCGGGAACTAGAGATCCTGAAGCTGTTGGGACAAGGTAAAAGCAATCGAGAAATTGCAGCCGCCCTTAATCTGACCGAAGGCACGATTAAAAATCATCTAACTAATATTTTCTGTGAGTTGGATGTTCGCGATCGCACCCAGGCTGCCCTCTGGGCCCATCAGCATCTTTAATGTGCATGAGATTAAACTATTTTATCACTATTTTATCTGGGAAATCATCATAGCAGAGCTTTTTTGGTAAAAACTAAACTGCAAGAACCAACCCACCGGAGGATTACCTGAGTTCGATGTAATAAAAATAGCAATAATTCCGGAATTTTTACAAAAATTTTTACAAATATTTTCTAAATAAAAATATCAGCATTTATAGGAATCGAAGTATAGATTAGGACGTTAAATGAACAGCAAAATTAACTATCAATACGAAAATTGTCGATTGCGATCGCACCCAACTGTTTCAGAGTTGCTTTCTGTGCCTCAGTTAATCCTGTCACTCCAGTGATATTCATGGCTTCGTAGAGTCTCGGAGCTCTGAGAATTTTCAGGCACTTGCCCGTCTTAGTGTCCCAAAGCCTCACCGTTTGGTCTTGAGAGCCACTAGCTATAATTTGACCATCCCCACTAAAGGCAACAGAAGAGACCAGATGGGTATGTCCGGTACAAGTGTGGCGGCATTCCCCTGTGGAAACATCCCACACCTTGACAGTTTGGTCGTGAGAGCCGCTAGCGATAGTGTTGCCATCGGGACTGAATGCCACGGAAAAGACCCAATTGTTGTGTCCGCGTAATAGTTTAGAGCATTGACCCGTACTCAAATCCCAGAGGCGTACCGTTTCGTCTGTACTACAACTGGCCAGGATAGTATCCTTAGGACTGAAAGCGACGGATTTGACCCGATTACCATGTCCCTGTAACGTTTTCAAGCATTCCCCTGTGCTGACATCCCACAGCCTCACCGTTTGGTCTGTATTGCTACTGGCCAAGGTTTTACCATCACTACTGAAAGCCACTGACCAGATCTGATTAGTATGTCCTTCCAAAGTGCTGACGCAGTCACCAGTACGCTGATCCCAAAGCCTCACCGTTTGGTCAGCACTGCCACTGGCTAGGGTTTTCCCATCACCACTGAAAGTGACCGAATAGATCCAATCAGTATGTCCGTGCAAAATCTTTAAGCATTCTCCCGTCTTGATATCCCACAGCCTGATTGTTTCGTCTCTACTGCTACTAGCTACGGTTTTACCGTCACTACTAAAGGCCACTGAACACACGTGAGCAGTATGTCCGTGCAAAATACTGATACAGCGATCGCTATGATAATCCCATAGTCTGACTGTATTATCGTTACTGCCACTAGCCAAAGTTTTACCATCAGGACTGAAAGCCACTGGAAATACCCAATCAGTACTTCCCTGCCAAGTTTTCAAGCATTGACCAGTGCCCCAATCCCAAAGTCTGACAGTTTGATCTAAACTCACACAGACTAGGGTGTTACCTTGAGGGCTAAACGCCACAGAAAAGATCTGATTAGTATGTCCATGCAAGGTTTTCAGGCAAATACCAGTGTGGTAATCCCATAGCCTTACAGTATGGTCGCCACTACCAGTAGCTAGGGTTTTGCCGTCAGTGCTAAAAGCCACTGAGTAGACTCCACTACTATGTCCGGTGTGAGTACTAACACAGCTACCAGTGCTAGCATCCCACAGTCTGACAGTGTGGTCATTACTGCCACTAGCTAGGGTTTTGCCATCAGTGCTAAAAGCAACTGAGCGTACTCCACTGGTATGTCCAGTACAAGTTCTAACCCAACTACCAGTGCTAGCATCCCAGAGTTTGACAGTGTGGTCATCACTGCCACTGGCTAGGGTTTTGCCATTAGTACTAAAAGCCACTGATCTCACACAACCGGTATGTCCAGTAAAGGTGTTAAGGCATTGACCCGTGTCACCATCCCAGAGTCTGACAGTTTGGTCGCTACTACCACTAATCAGGGTATTACCTTGAGGATTAAAAGCAACTGAGAACACTTCATCAGTATGTCCAGTACAAGTTTGTAAGCACCTGCCATCACTGACTTGCCATAACTTTACGGTATGGTCACCACTACCACTGGCTAAGGTTTTACCATCCCCACTAAACGCAACAGAGCGTACCCAATTAGTGTGACCCTCACAGATTACCAGTAGTTTACCAGTTTGCACATGCCATAGGCGAATCTGAAAATCTGTATCACAGATTGCCAACATCCTCCCATCTGGACTAAATGCTGCCGATAACATATTCCCTAGGGTTTCAGTAAACACTGAGCCAGCCAAGTCACAGCCAGCGAAATTGACATTATGTAATTTCAGTCCCTGTAGGTTGGCTTGCCAAACTGTCAGGCCAGAAAAGTCATAACCGTTTAAATCAATCTGTAATTGAGTAAGTAAATTAATAGTATTACCACTGACATATCCCATCTGGAGAGTAGATTTTTTAACCCCAGGAGTCGGGGTGCGCAGCATTGATAGGATTTCCAGGAGATGATTTTCCAGCTGTGTTGTAGAACCAAAACTAGAGAGTAATTTCTCAATAATCGGTTCTAGAATCAGACAGACTTGAGCATCCCGAACATAGTCAGGGGCGCTGGCTTTGATTAGGGAGTGAGTGCGGAAGATAGCGATATTTTGACTAATAATCTCTTCAGGAATCTGCTCGATGAGTCGATTAATCATGTATTCCATGACTACAGGTTGTTGGGTAAACCCAGTTGAGGTTTTCTCAATCAATGACCGCCGTTGTAGAGACCCTACAGCTTCTAAAATATCAGTAGCGCATAGGTAGCATACAAAGTCTTCTTGCAGTTCTTCAAGAGAAATGGGTTCCCGATTGATAGCTAGCCAGTACATCAGTTCCTTTTCTGTAGGGGTCAGGCGCTGAAAGTGCCGATCTAGTAAATCCCGAATATCATCAAAAATGAATGAGCCTTCCTTTAAAAAATCCAGAAACTGAGCAATATTGCTATCAAAAAAGTCTCTGACTGCACAGGCTACCATCTTTAAGGCTAAAGGATTTCCCGCATAACGCTCAATTAGGGTGATCCATTGGGTGTCATTGCCAATAAAATTTCCCTTTTCCTTAAAGATTTCCTGTCCGTGGGTTTCTGGTAAACCTTTGAGTGGGAAGCAGCGAACGGGTAAGGCTTCCCCCTCCAGAAGGGTCAAGTCTTGAGGTGCCTCCCGGGAGGTCATCACTAGGCAGCTGTTGTGGGAGGTTTCCCCAATAGTTCTGAGTAGCTCACCGTATCCAGCGTATCCCTCTCGATAGCCACCAGTGCGAGAACCACTTTCGAGGATCGATTCGGTATTATCAAGAACCAGCAGGCAACGCGCCGTCTGTAAATACTGAATCAATCGCAAAATTTTGCCATCCACAGAGGAAGGTAAATTCGTTTCCTGCTGCACAGACAGAAATTGAATCATGTCTGCCAGGACTTCCTCTAGGGGCGGAGCATTGCGTAGACTGCGCCAAATCACAAACTCAAATTTATCCTGTAGCAGATGGGCTAACTTCACAGCCAAGGTGGTTTTGCCAATTCCCCCCATCCCTAGAAGTGCCACCAGGCAGCAGTTGTCCTGTAGAATCCATTCCTGTAGGGTATTCAGTTCCTGCATCCGACCGTAGAAACTCCTCGGTTCTGGAGCTCCACCCCAATCAAGATGTCCAATTCCAGCCAGAGCAGTTGTCGATAGCGCTGTTAGCTCCATCTGATCTATCTCAAACTGGTCTATCTCAATCTCATCCGCCTCAACTACCTTTTCCCAATGAACGCCTACAGCACTACAAATGGCCATGAAGGTGTCAGTACGAATTGAGTGTCTCCCCCAAAACCGGTTTAAGGTTGCCTTAGAGGTAAATGCACTGGTATACCAAGCTACCGCTGTTTTGTTCCATCTTTTCTGACGTCTAGCTTGGTCTACTAATTTAAGTCCTGATTCAGATGCTCGCACGGAATTCATCATAACTCCACTATCTTGCTTTGCTTAACCCCCAATCCATGGGGTCGATCGCTATGGCACCATCCCTAATCCAGCCATCACTATACCTAAATCTTTAATCTATGGGTGACCAAAAAGCCGCGCAATGTATAAATGTTATGGAAAGTTATGGAATTAGTTAGGGAAGGTTAACTAAGAGGGAATCTGAGGTAAAAATGAGAAAAATCTCAGAAACACAGCATAACTGAAACCACTGAGACAAAAACTGAGACAAACCTGTTTAAATTCTATGCTAGCAGAACTGGTTGTAAAGCTACAGTTCCCGACTCCCGACTCCCGACTCCCGACTCCCGACTCCCGACTCCCAACTCCCGACTCCCTGATCCGAAGTGCCCTTTGCTATATCAGTTATCCTGTTGAGTTCAACCTGAGGGAAATCTAATAAATTCCTGAGATTACTCTAAAAAAAACCAGATAACTCACTTTAGTTCCAGTTACTAAGACAAAAACTGAGGCAAAAACTGAGACTTTCGGTTTGTGAGTGTCAGGCACGATAGAAATATCGAGATTGAGCTAAGTGCCATGAAACACTAAAAGTTAGTTTTCCAACACTTAGTTCGATAGGAATCTAAGATTTTGGAAAACACCACATCATGTAATCGAGTCAAAAGGAGTCTGTTATGTCTCTTGGTAAAAATTATCGTTTGGCAAGAATTCTCAAAGGATTAGACAACTATTTTATAGTCCCAATTGACCATGGGTTTACACTGGGTCCGGTTAGTGGTCTGGCAAAAGTTCATCAATTCATCAGATCGTTACCGGAGAAAACCATTAGTGCAATTGTTGCTCATCAAGGGATAGCTCGGGCAATCCATCCAGGTTTAATTCAGAAAGATATATCGTTAATTTTGCATCTTTCTGGGTCAACTAACCTATCTCCCGATCCATCTTCCAAACATCTAGTCAGTAGTGTTGAACAAGCCATTAAGCTTGGTGCAGATGGAGTTTCAATTCACGTTAATCTTGGGGCCAACGATGAATATCGTATGCTCAAAGATTTCAGCCAAATATCAGCAGCCTGTCATCAATGGGGTATGCCATTGCTAGCAATGGTTTATGCACGAGGAGAGAAGATTAAAAATGAGTACGATGCAGATGCGATCGCTCACTCAACCAGATTGGCCTGGGAGCTAGGAGCAGATATTGTCAAGGTCAACTACACTGGCGATGTTCAATCCTTCAGACAAGTTGTTAATGCCGTTGACATCCCTGTTATCGTTGCCGGAGGAGCAAAGAGTAATGCAGATAGCTCGATCTTATCGATGATCAAAGATGCCATCAGGGCTGGCGGTAAAGGCGTTGCTGTTGGTAGAAATATATTTCAACACAGTAATCCCTCATTCATTTCTCAAGAAATTGCCAAAGTTATCAGTAATCCCTATCAGTTTACCATCAAGGAGGTAGCGTAATGAAATTATCTTGGTTAGACCTCAGAAGCTTTAATGATGTTGACTATAAAGCGCTGTGTGAATCTCTAAACTCTGATATCAATGGAGTGGTAGTTGATTCATCAAGTCCAGTCATGGATTGTCATGACTCTGTCTCTCGCATTGCTTTTGTAGACAGCCCAGAAGAAGCGGACGGATGTATCGAAAAGGCCGATATAGTACTGTTTGATCATTCCTGGTATTCTGAAATAACTACTCAACCAGAAACGTACAAATCTCAAGCAGAAATCGGATTTTTTGTTCATGTGACCGATGACGAAACCTTACAAACTGCTTGTAAGATCGCTAGACAAGAAAAATGGGCTGTCATCTATTTTAAAGACCCCACAAAAATTCCTCTAGAGATTGTTTTAGCCTCAGCAGACAACACGGATGGGCAAATAATTACCGTTGTCAAAGATATTGAGGAAGCAGAAATTGTCCTGGGGGTCTTAGAAAAAGGGTCACATGGAGTCATGCTAACCCCTAACGGGATTATCGATGCCAGGGAGCTTGGGCAGCTGTGTCGTAAGGCCAACAATTTGGAAGTTTCACTGGAAGAACTTGAAGTAACAAAAATTTCCCATATTGGCATGGGAGAGCGGGCTTGTGTAGATACTTGTTCTAACTTTGCCAAAGATGAAGGTATACTCATTGGTTCTTATTCCCAAGGAATGATTTTAGTTAGCAGCGAGACCCATCCACTGCCCTACATGCCAACTCGTCCTTTCCGAGTCAATGCTGGTGCTATACATTCTTATTTAGTGTCTAGTGTTAGTCAAACTAATTATCTTAGTGAGCTGAGTTCAGGACACAAAGTATTAGGGGTAAATTGTGATGGCAAGGCACGAGAAATAGTTGTAGGCAGGATGAAGATAGAAGTTCGTCCCCTACTCAGTATCGATGCAGTGTCTAAATCTGGAATTCCGGTAAATGTGATTGTTCAAGACGATTGGCATGTAAGAGTTCTTGGACCTGGTGGTAAAGTCCTGAATGTCACAGAATTGAAGCCTGGCGATAAGCTGCTTGGTCATACTGCGCCTAGTGGACGGCATGTTGGGCTTCCAGTAAAAGAGTCTTGTCTGGAAAAGTAAATAATATCATGTCCGGGAGTATCGATTACCAAAGAAACAACGACAAATAACACTATCGCCCACAACCGGACACGATATCACTTCCTTGGAAAAAATCAACATGTATTAGCAAGTAAGAGGGGATTTAAGAATGAGTAAATTACTTAGCTTAAATGACTATAAGCCAAACCAAAATAGGCAGAGTGAATCGACCTTAAGTTTTAGAGACAATAACTCAAGTAACCTTGAGGGAGAATCCTACTCTCAAGTTTGGGTTAAAGCCCCTGATATCCCTAACTCGATTCATTGTGAAGAAGCTCTTATTTTATGTCGGCAATCTGAGAATACCTGGCTAGCTTGGATTCCCGATTATGGTGAGATTATTTTGTCTGATAGTGAACTTGCAAATTTGATTTAAATTTTCAAAACTAATCGGCATTATCGGCATTACATTATCTGTTAGGTATTATAAATTATATTTCGACACGACTTTGGATTTAAGCTCATGAACATTAACCCAACTATTTTGCCATTGTACGAAAGAATTAAGTTATTCCTGTCTAAGAAATTAGGATGTGGTAACTTCCTCCATTACTCTGTTACTAATAACCATTATCGAAACAATGATTTTTTGTTTTTAGAAAAACCTTTTAAAACATTCACAGGAGAGACGATCAACAGTTTTAGTTTATCTTCCTTAAAAGATGTTGTTGATAACTATGCCTCTTGGTACAGGAAATCTGGTATTCGTGAGAATGATCCTGTTGCTATCTATTTAGACGATGGAATCGGTTACTTTATCCATTACTTAGCACTAAACAACCTCGGTGCTATTCCAGTTTTGGTAAACGGTCGTATGGATCCTGATATTGCTGCTGACTTTATCAGGCGTGTTGGTGCCATTGGTTTATATTCTGATCAGAAGCACCTCGATAGTATTAGTA
>NZ_JAAHFV010000100.1:0-18394 GCF_010672755.1 Moorena sp. SIO1F2 | reverse complement strand
TGAAAGATTAATCAGGAAATTTGTCTTTCCGATTTGAACAGGACTTAGACAGCCTACATATAGATTGGCTGCCTAAGTCTTGTGTAAGCTGATAGCTGACGGCACCTCAAGTAGCACCTCAAGTAGCGCATATGCTTACTGTTATTTATGTTGGGTTAGAGTGCTGCGATTTGAGTTTATATAAACCGAAATTTTGTCAAGTCTTTGTATAAAAAATTTATCTAACCACAATAAATATGTGAACAAGTTTTTGCGATTTTTATAGCAGAGTTGACAGTCAAGCAACTGTCAACTATCAACAAAAATACTAGTGATATCGGATCAAGTTTACTACTTATGGTATTGGTTAACTATATATAAATATAAAAAAATTATATATAGATGTAGATTTAAGAATTTGTAAATAAATGTAACCTTAATCAAAAAGTGCAAATTTGTAATGATATGATTTAACCTGTATTTCTTTTGAAAGACAGTTGTTGTCAATGATGAATGATAAAAATTGGATTCTGTATTTGTAGGATACTCTACTTATACTCAATTTGATTTTTTCCGTGAAGGGAAACTCTGTCAGCTGTTATGCATTTAAACGGTGATAACAGCATCAGCTGTGTTTTTAAGGGGTGCATCTCCTAAAATCTGTTTGACCCAGTGGATGGAACGGGCAAGATGCCCATTCCACAAATTGTAACGGGCAAGATGCCCATTCCACAAATTGTAACGGGCAAGATGCCCATTCCACAGATTGGAACGGGCAAGATGCCCATTCCACAGATTGGAACGGGCAAGATGCCCATTCTACAGATTGGAACGGGCAAGATGCCCATTCTACAGATTGGAACGGGCAAGATGCCCATTCTACAGATTGGAACGGGCAAGATGCCCATTCCACAGATTGTAACGGGCAAGATGCCCATTCCACAGATTGGAACCAGCAAGATGCCTATTCCACAGATTGGAACCAGCAAGATGCCTATTCCACAGATTGGAACGGGCATCTTGCCCATTCGGAACGGGCAAGATGCCCATTCCACAAAACTATTAAAATTATCCCACATTTAGGCAACGCACAAAATTTAGCTAGTATATAGATAAGGAGATCAGAAATGTCCGAAAAAATTGTTAATTCCTGGAATGAATGGGATGAATTGGAAGAAATGGTGGTAGGAATTGCAGACTACGCTAGCTTTGAACCAAAAGAACCAGGGAATCATCCGAAATTAAGAGATCAGAATTTAGCGGAAATCATTCCTTTCCCCAGTGGACCTAAAGACCCTAAAGTCCTTGAAAAAGCTAATGAGGAACTAAATGGACTGGCTTATTTATTAAAAGACCACGATGTGATAGTAAGAAGACCAGAAAAATTTGATTTTACAAAATCTATAAAAACCCCTTACTTTGAAGTTGCTAATCAATACTGTGGAGTCTGTCCTCGGGATGTCATGATTACCTTTGGTAATGAAATACTGGAAGCGACTATGTCGAAGAGAGCAAGATTTTTTGAATACTTACCTTACCGGAAATTAGTCTATGAATATTGGAATAAAGACGACCATATGATTTGGAATGCTGCGCCTAAACCGACTATGCAGGATAGTATGTATCTAGAGAATTTCTGGGAGCTGTCTTTAGAAGAAAGATTTAAGCGTATGCATGATTTTGAATTTTGTATTACACAAGATGAAGTTATTTTTGATGCAGCTGACTGTAGCCGATTAGGAAAGGATATATTAGTTCAGGAATCGATGACAACAAATAGAACAGGAATTCGGTGGTTAAAAAAGCACCTAGAACCAAGAGGATTTCGGGTTCACCCTGTTCATTTTCCCCTTGATTTTTTCCCCTCACACATTGACTGTACGTTTGTTCCTTTGCGACCAGGTCTTATTTTGACAAACCCTGAAAGACCTATACGGGAAGAGGAGGAGAAGATATTTAAAGACAATGGCTGGGAGTTTATCACAGTTCCTCAACCGACTTGCTCGAATGATGAAATGCCAATGTTTTGCCAGTCCAGTAAGTGGTTGTCAATGAATGTTCTGAGTATATCACCGACAAAGGTTATCTGTGAGGAAAGAGAAAAACCTCTCCAAGAATTGTTGGATAAGCATGGATTTGAGGTTTTTCCTTTACCCTTTAGACATGTCTTTGAATTTGGGGGGTCTTTTCATTGTGCAACTTGGGACATTCGCCGAAAAGGTGGGTGTGAAGATTATTTTCCAAATTTAAACTATCAACCGATTTGTGGTTAGAAACTAACAATAGTAATTACCAGTTAAGAGTGTCAAGACGTCAAGACTATGAATTTTGAAAGCGGTTATCAAGGGTTAAAAACAAGCGCGGATCCCCAACGATGGTCTGCTCAAAAAGAAGTCCTAACCGATGAAAAATTGGTGATCGAAGGACATCCGGTTATGGAACGTTGGGAAACCCCTTATATGGGGGCTTTTGCGGCGTTAGTCACTCGCCATGGTGGTCGGATCTTAGAATGTGGCTTTGGCTTGGGAATATCGGCTCATGCTATTCAGTCTTATGCTCCAGAAGAACATGTGATTATAGAAGCCAATGACGATGTTTTTAAACGATTGATTGATTTCCAAAACAGTGCAGTTAATAAAGTAACCCCTATCTTGGGCTTAGCATGTGATGTATTAGAATCATTTAGTGATCAATCATTTGATGGTATTTTCTATGATACTTATCCTTTGAATGCAGATGAACAACACACCCACCAATTTCCATTTATCAAAAAGGTTTATCCCCTGCTTAAGAAGGGTGGAATTTTAAGCTATTGTAATTTGACGTCAACAGGAGTTCTCAAGAATAGATACGATTCCTGGGAAGCTCTTTTCAATGAAACTCAAGTTCCTTATCTTCTTGAAGCAGGTGTTCCAGAAAACGATATTAAAGGTATCATTATCTTTAAAGTTTCTCCACCTACCGATTGTTTATACTTTCAACACAAGACAGCTATGATTCCCATTATTCTCAAAGAGTAAGTGTAAGCATTCAGCAGTCAGCCGTCAGCCGTCAGCTAATTTGATTCAAAAGCACCTCAAGTAGCGTGGCACAGGCTTCTAGCCTGTGAGGTAACCCATAAGCTGATGGCTGATAGCTGACTATTTACGTGAAGCCTGGTTTTCAAGCCTCTTCCCGTAACTTATCCAAAACACTGCGGTCTTCTAAAGTGGACGTATCTCCAGCAACCTCTTGACCTGCAGCTAGCGATCGCAATAGCCGTCGCATAATTTTTCCGGAACGAGTCTTGGGCAAAGCATCAGTAAAGCGAATGTCACCAGGACGTGCGATCGCACCAATTTCCTTGACCACGTGCTGCTTTAGTTCTTGCTTGAGTTCGTCACTAGCGCTATAACTGCCTTCTAAGGTCACAAAGGCAAAGACATCTTCCCCTTTTACCTCATCAGGTTTACCGACTACAGCGGCTTCAGCTACAGAAGGATGAGAAACCAGTGCTGACTCTACTTCCATGGTTCCTAAGCGGTGACCAGAGATATTCAACACATCATCGACACGACCCATAACCCAGAAATAGCCATCGGGGTCTTTTCTGGCACCATCTCCAGCAAAATAGAAGTATTGGCCATCTTTTGGTTGAATGTGTTCCCAATAGGTGCGGCGGAAACGGTCATCATCCCCATAGACAGTACGGATCATACTTGGCCAAGGATGTTTGATAACTAAATAACCACCATCATTGTCCCCAACTGGATTGCCGTCTAAATCTACAATATCAGCAATAATGCCTGGGAAGGGGAAGGTAGCGGAACCGGGTTTAGTGGGAGTAGCACCGGGTAAGGGGGTGAGCATGAAGCCACCGGTTTCAGTTTGCCACCACGTATCGACAATGGGACAACGTTCTCCCCCAATCACCCGATGGTACCACATCCAGGCTTCTGGGTTAATTGGTTCACCCACAGTTCCTAAGATACGTAGGGACGATAAATCACGGGCGTTGGGATGCTGGTCTCCCATCTTAATAAAGGCACGAATAGCAGTGGGAGCAGTGTAGAAGATAGTGACTCCATATTTTTCTACCACATCCCACAAGCAACCGGGATTGGAAGGACGGGGAGCCCCTTCGTACATCAGGCTAGTAGCACCATTGGACAATGGACCATAGACAATGTAACTGTGTCCGGTAATCCAGCCGACATCAGCAGTACACCAGTAGACATCGGTCTCCTTGAGGTCAAAGGTCCACTTGGTAGTCATGTGGGTGTAGAGGTTATAGCCACCAGTAGTGTGAACAACCCCTTTCGGTTTACCGGTGGTACCGCTAGTGTAGAGAATGAAGAGCATATCTTCACTATCCATGGGTTCCGCTGGACAATCAGCAGATGCTCCCGGTTGCAAGTCATGCCACCAGTGGTCTCGTTCTGGTTCCATGTCAATCCCTTGCTTGGTGCGTTCTACCACTAGGACGTTTTCTACAGTAGGTGCGCCATTATTCTCTAGGGCTTTATCAACTTGGATCTTGAGAGGAACAATCTTGTCTTTGCGCCAGCCCCCATCAGCAGTAATTACTAATTTAGCTTGAGCATCTACTAGTCGGTCTTTGAGGGCTTCAGCACTAAAGCCACCAAAAACAACCGTGTGGGGAGCACCAATTCTAGCACAGGCCAGCATGGCAATAGCAGCTTCGGGAATCATGGGCATATAAATGCCAACGCGATCGCCTTTTTTGACTCCCAGTTGTTTGATCACATTTGCCATCTGGCAAACTTCCCGGTGTAACTGGGCATAGGTTAGGGTGCGGGAGTCTCCCGGTTCCCCTTCCCAAATCAGGGCAGCTTTATTCCGACGCCAGGTAGTGAGGTGTCTGTCAAGACAGTTGTAAGAAATATTAATCTTCCCACCAACAAACCACTTGGCAAAGGGAGGTTGCCAATCTAATACCGTATCCCACTTTTGAAACCAGTCTAGTTCTTGGTCTGCAAGCTGAGCCCAAAACCCTTGGGGGTCAGCTTTGGCTTGTTCATAAAGTTGCTGATACTCCGCCATGCTCTTAATCTGGGCATTCTCGGAGAAATCAGCCGGTGGCGGGAACAGCCGTTCTTCTTGAAGGATTGATTCTATAGTCGGTTGTGACATAGTTATAGTAAATTACTTAGATCTAAGTAGGTAGTCTAGACCTAGCCAAGGCTCAGTCTATTAAAACCATACTGAACAGGTCACCCAGTTGGGCAAATCGTTGGATTTCTTTAATTTCTGGTTTGTTACCAAAAAGTTTGGGTTTAAAGCCCCGTCCTTTGAGGACGGCTTTTATCTTTCGGATTGACGTTAGATAATTAAAGCGTTATGATACTGGACAAGGAGGAAAGACGATGTTTAATCTCACCTACGAGTTCAAACTCAAACCCACCAAGCAACAATCCCAAATATTTGACGAGTGGCTAGAAGTAACTCGTAGGGTGTATAATTATGCTTTAGCTGAGCGTAAAGACTGGTACAAGTCTCGTAGTTGTCAATTAAACTCCTGTAGCCTTCGTAGTTGCTACATCATTTCTGCCGATGCGACCCGTCCTACCTATGGAAATCAATGTAAGTCTTTAACAGCTGCAAAGAAGAAAAACCCTAATTTAAAAAAGGTTCAATCTCAGGTATTGCAGCAAACTCTCAAAAGGGTTGAGACTGCTTTCACTAATATGTGGGAGCGTAATACGGGGTTTCCACGGTTTAAGAAAAAAGGAAGAATGAGGTCTTTTGTCTTTCCGCAAATGAAAGGGAATAGACTTGAGCCTGGTATGGTTAAACTTCCTGTTATCGGTTGGGTAAGGTTTCGCCAATCACGGAATATTCCCGAAGATGGAGTAATCAAGCAAGCCCGCATAGTTAAAAGGGTTTCTGGTTGGTATGTGATGTTGACGATTCAATGGAATGCTGATATTCCATCGCCAATGCCCCATGGTGAACCATTAGGAATTGATGTAGGATTAACCAGTTTTGTAGCTACTTCTAATGGTCTTTTAGTCAAGCGCCCAAAGTTTTTTGGTGATGCCGAACGCAAGCTGAGATGGCTGCAAAAGCGTGTTTCTAGAAAACCTTTTGGCTCAAAGAATCGACAAAAAGCGCAAAATAAAGTAGCCAAACTACATGAGTACATTGCTAATTGTCGCAAGGATTGGCACAGAAAGCTTTCTCACCAACTTTGTGACAATGCAGGGATGATATTTGTAGAAGACTTAAACTTGGTAGGTTTGTCCCGTGGAATGTTAGGAAAGCATTGTCTAGACGCTGGCTTTGGTCAATTTTTGGACATATTAGAAAAAACTTGCGTCCATCGTGGCGTCTATTTCCAGAAAGTAGATGCACGTAGAACAAGTCAGATTTGTCCAAATTGCTTAACTGAGACTGGCAAAAAGACTTTAGCTGAACGTACCCATGTTTGTTTAAATTGCGGCTACACAACCGATAGAGATGTGGCAGCTGCCCAAGTAGTCACTATACGTGGACTTGCAGCCGTGGGACACACGGTCAAGATGCTTGCTGAGGGTAAATTCATAGGAATCCCTTTGAAGCAAGAATCCTCGTTCTTATAGGACGAGGAGTGTCAATACTCCTCCTTACTCCCTGCTTCCTGCTCCCTCAAACCAACTGCTAGTAAGTACCTCACCCAATTTCAAACTGCTGTAGTTATGTCAAGAAAAGTTGAAGTTGTTCCCCATGACCCGAAGTGGCCAGATGAATTTGAGCGTGAATCAAAGCAGATTGCTCTTGCCGTCGGCGACAACTTAGTTGCTGTACACCATATTGGGAGTACATCTATTCCAGAACTAGACGCTAAACCAATTATTGATATTTTGGTTGAGGTCAAAGACATTACCAAAGTCGATGAAAATAGTTCAGGTATGGAGACAATAGGCTATGAAGGAATGGGTGAATACGGCATACCAGGTCGTCGTTTCTTTCGCAAACATAATCAAATAGGAATCAGAACACATCATGTTCATATGTTTGAGGTTAATTCGCTACAGGTAGAGCGTCACTTAGCCTTTCGAGATTATATGATTGCCCATCCTAAGGATGCCCATAAATACGGTGAACTTAAGCGAAAACTTGCTAATAAATATCCAGACAATATTGAATCGTATATGGATGGAAAAGATTGGTTCATCAAAGAGATGGATCGAAAAGCAGCAGAGTGGCGTAGAGAATTAAGAATTAAGAATTAAGAATTGAGAATTAAGAATTGAGAATTAAGAATTAAGAATTAAGAATTAAGAATTGGAAATTTATAATTCTGGCTTCTGGCTTCTGGCTTCTGGCTTCTGGCTTCTGCCTTCTGCCTTCACCATTCTTCATTCTTCATTCACCATTCTTCATTCTTCATTCTTCATTCTTCATTCTTCATTTCCCATTCACCATTCACCATTCACCATTCACCATTCACCATTCACCATTCACCATTCACCATTCACCATTCACCATTCACCATTCACCATTCACCATTCACCATTCACCATTCACCATTCACCATTCACCATTCACCATTCTTCATTCACCATTCTTCATTCACCATTCTTCATTCTTCATTCTTCATTCTTCATTCTAAATTATAAATTCTACATTCTGACCTCCTTCGATAACAATCGCTCCAATAACGGTTTAGGAATTGTCTCAAAATCTTCCAACAAGAAATCCATAATGGCCAGATGGCGCAAGTGACCAGGAGTGGGAGGGTAACAGCGACGACTGGTTTTAAACCAGTGCGATCGCTTATCTTGTCAGGTGCGTTAACCAAGTGTAACGCACCTCTTTAACTATCAGTGTGTTCGCGTAGCGGCTTTTTGCTGAGCATCGCTTATCCTAGGGTTAACACTCCCATAGTAAAATCTACAACTAAACGCTTTGTTCGTAACCACAAAACACCTAAAAGACTATTTACCAGTTCATCTCCTCCTAACACTTCAACCGTAAACTCCTCTTCCTCAATAACCACCTTTCCCTCATATAAATTAAACCGTGCTTCTCCCTGGGCTGTTTGCATATCCTGTGGTTCATTATTACGCACCCACCCTAAACTCTCAGCATCTTGATTATCAATAGCTAACCAACCTGTAAACCCTGTATCTAACAGTGCCATAACGGGAAAAACCTCCCCATCAGCAGACATCAAGCCAATTTCAAAAAATAACTCCCCGAACCTATTAAATTCACCTTGGATCATATTCTGCCACAAGTTCCCGTTTCATTAATTTGCATAATAATACACTTTTTACCTGGATGTTTAGAACGGGATTTGGAAAGTGCTACCTTTTTATCTTCATCGATAAAATACTCACCACTATCAGGTTCAATAATAATAAACCAATCATAATGCTCTTGAATCAATTCTGGTTGTACTCGCTCAAAGACCTCTCGACAACGCTTATAAAACACTGCATCTTCAGCTTGAATTCTGGCTTTTTCTTCAGGAGACAGTCGTTTCTCCGGAAAAACCCGTCCTCGCCTTACAGTGTGATGGGAAGATGATGGTGTCATTTTAGTTATACAAAACGCTGTAGATAGGTTTATAATAACAAAAATATCCCCCCTCAGGTTATTTCTACCTTTCTTGCTAAGAAAGGGATAAGGGGTGACTTGTTCAAAATCTTATATAAGGCCCCATAAACTAGCCAATTATTCGAGCATAGATGATCAGCTTTCTGAATAGCTTCAGCCGCTCCCTGATTTTCACCCCTGTCAAACAAACACCGGGCATAATAACACCAGTCATTAGGATTATTTGCGTACTCCTCAGTTACTTTCCATCATTCTATTAATCAGCAATGCCTTCCCTTTTGCCTCTTGCCTCTTGCCTCTTGCCTCTTGCCTCTTGCCTAAGCGAGTATGTTCACAACCGATGATACCAACGCGCTTATATACCTTATGATTGGAATTGTGATTATCTCCCACAGTGCTAAGCTAGCCGCTGGGGTCAAGGAATTAGCCCAACAGATGGTTCAGACATCGGTACCAATTGCGATCGCAGCTGGGATTGATGACCCACAAAATCCTTTTGGTACCGATGTGCTGCAAGTCCAAGCCGCCATTGAGTCGGTTTACTCCGATGCTGGGGTAGTGGTATTGATGGATTTAGGCAGTGCAGTGCTGAGTGCAGAAATGGCACTGGAGTTTCTGGATGAAGAGCAGAAACCCAAGGTAAGATTGTGCGAAGCGCCATTAGTGGAAGGTGCGATCGCAGCGGTTGTCCAAGCTGCGGCTGGTGGTGATATCGACCAAGTGATTGCTGAAGCTAGATCAGCTTTAACCGCTAAAGCCTCTCAGTTATCAGTTGTTGATAGTACTGATAGTACTGATAGTACTGAGTTTGACCCGGTGGGTGGAACGGGCATCTTGCCCGTGGTGCGTTACGCAACTACAACCAAAGAAATCCATCTTACTGTCCAGAATAAACAGGGAATTCATGCTCGTCCTGCTGCCCAATTTGTTACTACAGCTAATCGGTTTAACTCAGAAATTAAGTTACAAAATATCACCAAAACTAGCAATATAGTTAATGGAAAAAGCATTAATAATGTGATGCTTTTAGGTATCCAACAGGGAGATAAAATAGTCATCAAAGCAGTAGGAGAAGATGCCGAATTAGCCTTGATAGCGTTGCAGCAGCTAGTCGATAACAATTTTGGCGAAAAACTAGATAAAGCCAAAGAAGACATCAACCAAAATTATAACTCTCCCAGTAACCGATCCCTTGACCCTTCATCCGTCACACTTGATAGGTTAGTTGGAATTCCCGCTGCTGCTGGTATTGCTATGGGAGCGGTTATTGTCTACCAACCCAAACTTCCAGAGATTATTGAAGAGCAAACAGATAATCCTCAAGGCGAGTGGGAAACCCTACAACTTGCTATTAAAACAGCACAACAGCAACTTCAACACCTGATCAATACTGTTACTAAAGATCAGGCAGATATTTTTCAGGCTCACTTGCTCTACTTAGACGATCCAGCCCTAGTTAATAGAGCTTATCAGATTATAGTTGACCAGCATCTATGGGCAGGAGCTGCTTGGAAAACTGTGATCGATGAAACCGTAGCAAATTATCAAACTCTGGAAGACTCCTACATGCAAGCTCGGGGAAATGATGTGATCGATGTCGGCTGGCGAGTGTTGCGATTACTGACGAATAGGAAAGAAACCTGTCTAGATCTGACTGAGCCTGGTATTCTGGTTGCTGCTGATTTAACCCCCTCTGAGGTCGCGCAACTAAATCCGATCCAAGTCCTAGGTATCTGTTGCGCTAGTGGAAGTGCTACAGCCCATAGTGCCCTGATCGCCAATATGCTCGGTATACCGATGGTGGTTGGTGTTGGTCAGGATGTGTTGTCGTTGCCAGCTGGTACGGAGTTGGCCATGGATGGGACAACCGGTCAAATTTGGGTAGAGCCTTCTGAGGAACAAAAGCAAGAATTACAGCTACAGAGCAACAGTAAGGATGAATTACCTAGGGAGGTAATTACTCAAGATGGACACACAATTCCCTTGATGGCAAATGTTTTGGGAGAGGCTGATGCTAAATTGGCTCTCGATTGTGGTGCTCAAGGGATAGGTTTACTTAGGACCGAGTTTCTTTATCTGGAACGCTTAACTATTCCGATGGAAGAAGAGCAGTTGGCAACCTATCAAGCCATTGCGGAAATTATGGGTACCCATCCCCTAACGATTCGTACTTTAGATATTGGCGGTGACAAGCCCATTCCCTTCCTGAATCTAGCGTCTTCTGATGCTTCCTCTGATCGGCACACCCGAGAGCCTAACCCTTTCCTAGGATGGCGGGGAATTCGTCAGAGTTTGGATTGTCCAGAGATGCTCAAAATCCAACTGCGGGCGATTCTACGAGGGAGTTATGGACACAATATTAAGGTGATGTTTCCCATGGTTTCTTCAGTAGAAGAGGTACGGGCTGCTAAGGAAATCCTAGCAGAGGCTAAAGCCGAGTTGCGCCAAGAAGGGCATCGTTTTAATGAACAGATGCCAGTGGGGATTATGGTAGAAGTCCCGGCAGCAGTAACCATGGCTGATCAGTTAGCGGCTGAAGTGGACTTTTTCAGCATTGGTACTAATGATTTGAGTCAATATGTAATGGCCGCTGACCGTACTAATCCCAAGGTGGCGAAGCTAGCTGATGCCCTTGAACCGGCTGTGCTACGGATGATTCACCAAACGGTAAGCGTTGCTCATCAAGCAGGGATTACAGTTAGTGTCTGTGGTCAGTTGGCATCGAATCCAGTAGGGATACCGATTTTATTAGGGTTAGGGGTGGATGAGTTGAGTGTGAATCCACCTGCGATCGCTACTGTAATTTCAGTTATTTCACAGTTGAGTATCAACCAGGCCGAGATGCTTGCTGGTGAAGTGTTGCAGCTAGATTCGGCTCTTGCGGTTAGACAATATATTAGACTTCTTGCAGAAGTCGGGAACAGGGAACAGGGAACAGGGAACAGTGGACAAGAATTGACGTGAACACTATCAGAAAAGTACTTTTGCCAGGTCGGTTTGAGTCTTGGCAGGAGTGATATAGCGCTATAAACAAGGGAAGAGGCAAAAGGCAAAAGGCAACAGGCAACAGGCAAAAAAAAAGAGAGCCGTGTTACTGACTCTCTCGATCATCAGGGTGCATCTTATATTTCAAATATACCTGATTAAATGAGGGGTGTCACCCCTCATTGCAAAAATCAGCCAAATGGCTTAATTGGTAAGTTGTTACTGGTATGCTGATCTGCCTGACAAGATGGGGATTGACATTGGAACAGTTAAAATTAGGAAGCATTAGCAAACCCAGACCTATGTTCGAGCAACAACCCGAAACACTACAGCAAAAGGTTAAACTCTTGGCATCGGAATCAATTCGCCAAGATAATCCATCTCAATGGTTTGAGGTTTTATATGCCGAAGCTAATGGGGATTCGGGGCAAATACCTTGGGCGCGTTTAACACCCCATCCCGATCTACAGAATTGGTTAGCGCGTAATACACCCCAAGGGTCGGGTCGCTCTGCCCTAGTAGTTGGTTGTGGGTTAGGGGATGATGCGGAAGCGTTGGCGCAGCAGGGTTTCCAAGTGACTGCCTTTGATATTTCCCCGACTGCGATCGCATGGTGCCAAAACCGATTTCCCGATTCCCAGGTCAAGTACCAAGTGGCGGATTTATTTGCTTTAGATCCAGCATGGCATCACAAATTTGATTTTGTCTTTGAATGTCGTAACATCCAAGCCTTACCCCTCAAGGTTCGGTCAACTGTGATGAATGCGATCGCATCCTTAGTTGCCCCAGGAGGAACCCTCTTAGTAATTACTCGATTTCGGGATAGCGACACTGAACCGGATGGTCCCCCTTGGCCGTTGTCCAATACAGAACTGGCTTACTTTCAGGAATTGGGCTTACAAGAAATCGGTCGTGATACTGTCCCGGAATCAGAGGATGATCCGATTCAACGGTTGCGCATTCAATATACTCGCCATGGTTCGTAAACGCTTAATTATTGAAATGGGAATGGGAGTAGACCAACACGGTCAAGACCCAACCGTAGCAGCAGCAAGAGCTGTACGCAACGCTATTGCTCACAATGCCTTGCCTGGTGTTTGGGAAGTAGCTGGTTTAGAGCATCCCAATCATATGATAGTTGAAGTTCAAGTCGCCGTGCCTTACCCAGAGCAAGTCCGGGAAGATGAAGTACTGGCTGTACTGCCTTTTGGTCAGAAAACTCTATCCCTTGAGTCCGGTGGAATGGTGGTTCAAGGCAGGGCAATTCCAGAACTTAATGATAAAAATGATGAGATGCTGATTGCTGTTGCAGCAGTTACTGTTTTGGTGGATAGCGATTAGCTAAGCTATCAGCTATCAGCTATCAGCTATCAGCTATCAGCTATCAGCTATCAGCTATCAGCTATCAGCTATCAGCTATCAGCTATCAGCTATCAGCATACGGCGGTTTGCATAACGATCAGGTCTTATACTTTCGGTGTTACTTCTAGGCGATTGGCAATGGCATCCACTACAGTTTCAAAAATGCCCAGGGAGTTTTCCACCATGGTGTTGAGGGTATCGAGCAGGGGATTAATTTCACAGATTTCCCAACAACACACCCGTGGATCTTTAACCAAGGTTTCGTTGAGCAGACAGGCTTCCTTGACAAAAATCCCATTTGGAGCTGGGGTTCCCGTTCCCATACAAATTGTCGAGTCCATACTATCGACGTCAAAGGTAACGTAAATCAGATCCACCCCTTCTAGCTTCTCTAAACACCGTTGGGCAACGACATCCGCACCCAAGGTACGAACGTGCTCAGTGGTCATGTTTAGAATGTGGTGTGTTTCAATCAAGTGGTCTTCTGCCTCTTCCGTATCTCGTACCGCAACATAAACCAAATCCTCAATGCTAAAATTCGCGCCATCTGCCAGCCCCAATCTTTGGCACAGCTTCCACAGTTCTACAGTGTCTGAGTCAAGATCATTGATTTGCTTGGCCAGATTATTAGTAGCAGTCGCCATGGCCACAGGCATCCCATGCATATTGCCTGATGGAGTGGTATAGGGGGAGTGAATATCGGCATGGGCATCAATCCAAACCACTCCCAGGCGATGATTCGGAAAGGCTTTTTTGATTCCGGCGATTGTCCCTGCTGCCGTTGAATGATCGCCACCGAGTACCACTGGAAACAGTCCCTCCTCTAGGGTTTGAGCGACTACATCGGTGGTGCGGCTCAGCACCTGATATAGCTTGTCAATATACTTGGCGTATTGATGTTTGTGTCCCAGAGCATCTGCCGAATTTTCGGTTTGTACTCGTAAACTATCCAGACTCAACACACCATTATCGGCATGCATCCGTGCCGCTTGTTTTTGGATAGCAGCTTCTCTCAAGGCAGCAGTTCCAATGGATTGACCGCGCGTTCCTGCTCCTAATTCAGAATCAACTTCAATCAGGGCAATTGAGGAAAACTTTGCGACTTTCTGGTACTGAAGTAAAATCTTTTTGAAACTGCGTAAGCCTGCGATCGAAATCTTCAGAGCCGATTCATAAGTCTGAGTGGCAATAAACTCTTCAAAATCAATTTCGCCATCTCCATTTAAATCAGCTTTTCTCACCAAGGCAGCAATTTCTGAATCAGTTACGGTCGTGTTGAAGCAACGGATAATCTGGGTGAACTCGTCAATCGATAATTTGCCACTACCATCAACATCAATCAGTTCAAACACCTGTCGCAGATCAGCCCTAATATCGAGATCTTGGCGGTTTACCATCCACTCCATAAAGGCATCCCGTGTCACAACATCATCTTTGTTGAGCAGATTGAAAAGATTGGTTCGGTCTTGAAGGGAAATGCCTTGTCCCAGAATCTCTAGAGCATCGATGATCTCCTGACGACTGATGAATCCATCACCATTGGCATCAAACAACTGGAAGACCTGGTCAAATTCTGCATATCGTTGAGATGACATTGGTTTGGTTATGGTCATGGTTGAATCTCCTCATCTGTTACCCTATTGTGGAAAATTCGGATCGGGATTATACTACCATTTGGGTTGAACCATGGCATCATTATTGCGTGACATACTCCCACACTGAATCGTAGATTACAGTGTGGGCTTCTTCCCAACTCCACCTATCGGTTCGGATACTCTGGAAGCTTTACTTCTGACGGGATGCCCCACCGCCAATTTCAATATATTGATCGCCGCATTTACATCTCGGTCTTCCGTGTACCCACAGTGAGGACAATAATGAATGCGATCTTTCAACTTTTTGGGTACTTTCGTTCCGCAATTAGAACAGTTTTGACTAGTATTACGGGGATTCACTGCAACTGTAATCAAACCAGCATTTATGGCCGTAGGCCACGCTACGCGAACGGCTTTGTTTGACAAGATAGACAAAAATTGACCCCACCCAGCATCAAGAATAGATTTGGCTATTTTAGTTTTAGCCAAACCTTTTATATTCAACTTTTCATGAGCAACTAAGTCATGGTTGTCTAGTAAGCTTTTAGCAGTTTTAAAATGAAAATCTTTTCGAGTGTCAGCAACCTTTTTATGAGCTTTACCTAGTTTGTTTACAGCTTTTTTCCGATTGTTGCTTCCTTTTTTGGATCTACTGACAGCTTTTTGGATCTTTTTTAGTCGCTTTTGAGCTTTCCGATAGTATTGAGGGATTGGTACCTCTGAACCATCAGACTTGACCAGGAAAGACTTGAGACCCATGTCTATCCCAACAGGACTAGAGACGCTATCTACTGGGATAATATCCGGCACAGAATCATCTTGAATGGATAACGTAACATAGTACCCGTCAGCCTTTCGAGTTATGGTGGCTGTCTTAATTTGAAAACCTTTTGGGATAGGTCTATGGAAAATCATTTTGACTTTCCCAAATTTTGGAAGAGTCAGTATATTGCCACTTATAGGATTTTTGCCAAGAGAGGGAAACGTAAAAGATTTGTATCTGTTCTTCCCTTTAAATCTAGGTCTCCCGCTTTTTTTCCCGTTACTATCGCCCTTCAGGAAACGCTTAAAAGCTAGATCGACTCTCTTGACACAGTTCTGCAAAACTTGAGACTGAACTACCTTGTACCAGGGTCTGTCTTTCTTTAACTGAGGCAGAGAATTTTGCTGTGAAAAGTAATCGGGATTATTTTTTAATTCTGGTAGATGACATACCAAAGGACAAGAGTTAATGGAACAACGATTCTGCTCGTACCAACTAAATCTCTCAGCAAGTAAATAGTTGTACTGGTGGCGCAACATATCTAACCACCTTTCGATTTCTGCTTCCTGTTTTTTAGTTAATCTTAGTCGGTACTGATAAGCTGATATCATTGTTGCCATATCCTGTTTTTCGACCTATTATTAGGATAGCATATGTTGTAACAAGTGTCAACACTAAAATGAAAGATCAAAGATTTGTGATCAGGTTAACCAGCTTTGAAAAACAGCAACTAAAACAAGAAGCTGACAGGAGGGGGATGACTCCATCCGAATTACTGAGAAGTTTGATAGCTCGCTTCCCTGATCCTAGAGACCCTGTGCAAAATTCATCCCACACTCATCCTGCGCATAGAGATGTGGGACTTCTTTTGCCGGACAGTTAAAGGTTGTATGAACAGGGCATGACTGAACTAGGGATATAGTTTTTTTGCGATCGCACTCCTGAAATATAGTGCTATAGCGCAGGGTTATATTTCCAAGCCAAAACAAATTGTAGTTTCAACAAAAGGGCGTTGAATCATTAAGCAATGCTTATTTATCTCGTTGTGGGAGTGAGAATAGGCATTGCTTTAGACTTTTGATAGATAGAAGATCGGGCAACAGATGAGTAACGGGTGTAAGGGATGGCAGTATTGGTAGAAGGGGAAGTTGGGGCAATTACCCATTACCAATTACCAATTACCCATGACTACTGATATCAATCATGAAAAAATTAATCAACCATCCCGATAATGTTGTCAGAGAAAGCCTAGAAGGCATGGCTTTAGCCCATCCTGACCTGCTCAAAATTAATCTTGACCCCCCCTTGATCTACCGTGCTGATGCTCCCATATCAAATAAAGTAGCGATTATTTCCGGTGGTGGTAGTGGTCATGAACCCTTGCACGGGGGCTTTGTGGGTGCCGGAATGTTAGATGCCGCCTGTCCCGGTGAAGTGTTTACCTCTCCCACTCCCGACCAAATGCTAGAAGCTGCAAAAATAGTCAACAGTGGTGCAGGGGTTCTTAATATTGTCAAAAACTATAGCGGTGACGTCATGAATTTTGAGTTAGCTGCGGAATTAGCTATCTCAGAAGGCATCCGAGTCCTCAATATCCTAATTGATGATGATGTAGCGGTTAAAGATAGCCTCTATACTCAAGGCAGGCGCGGGGTAGGGACGACATTATTAGCGGAAAAAATCTGTGGCGCTGCCGCTGCTGCCGGTTATGACCTAAAACAACTGGCTAATCTCTGCCGCCTGGTTAATGGTAATGGACGCAGCATGGGTATGGCATTGACATCCTGCACCCCTCCTGCTAAGGGGAGTCCCATGTTTGACTTGGGAGAAGCAGAAATAGAATTTGGGATTGGCATTCACGGGGAACCGGGAAGACAACGAATGTCCCTCAAATCAGCAGATGAGATTATTGAAATGCTAGCGCTATCGATTCTTGAAGATTCTGCCTATAGCCGCACAGTGCGAGAGTGGGATGAAGATAAAGCAGAATGGATAGAGTTTGAAATAACTGACCCGCCTTTTCAGAAAAGCGATCGCATTCTGGCATTCGTGAATAGCATGGGTGGTACTCCCCTGTCGGAACTGTACATTGTGTATCGCAAATTAGCCCAAATCTGTGAACAAAAGGGACTAGAAATCGTGCGTAGTCTGATTGGTCCTTATATTACCTCTCTAGAAATGCAAGGCTGCTCGATTACCCTACTCAAGATGAACGATGAGCTAATTAAATTCTGGGATGCACCAGTCAAGACACCAGCCCTGCGTTGGGGACTATGATTAATATGATATCTGGGAGCATCAGTATCGTAAAGCTTAGCTAATTGCTAATTGCTCATTGCTACCCTGAGGCTCTCACCCCCTGACCCACTCTGCCACTATGGTAACGATAACTAAACATCAAATTCTACAGTGGTTACAAGCAGTCGCTACTGTACTAGAACAAAACAAGGACTATCTAACCGAACTTGATGCTGCTATTGGTGATGCTGACCACGGTATCAATATGAATCGTGGCTTTCAAAAGGTGATCACTCAGCTTCCTAAAGTGGCAGATAAAGACATTGGCAGTATTCTCAAAACCGTCAGCATGACTCTAATTTCCAGTGTCGGAGGTGCCAGTGGACCACTTTATGGCACCCTGTTCTTGCGCTCAAGTGCAGCAGTAGCAGGAAAGCAAGAACTGACAAAAGAGGATATGGTCAAACTATTCCAAGCAGCAGTGGAGGGAGTCGTCCAGCGAGGCAAAGCCAACTTGGGAGATAAGACCATGTTAGATGCTCTATCACCCGCAGCCAATGCCTTTGCACAAGCTGTAGATCAAGGAGACAGTATGCTAGCAGCCTTGCAACAGGCCGTCAACGCAGCAGAAGAAGGGATGAAAAATACTATTCCGTTGGTGGCTAAGAAGGGACGAGCCAGTTATTTAGGGGAGCGCAGTGCTGGACATCAAGACCCTGGTGCTACTTCAGCCTATTTGATTTTCCAGACACTGCTAGAAACGGGTAATACAGGGAGTAGGGAGTAGGGAGTAGGGAGTAGGGAGTAGGGAGTAGGGAGTAGGGAGTAGGGAGTAGGGAGTAGGTAGTAGGGAGTAGGGAGTAGGGAATAGGGAGTAGGGAGTAGGGAGTAGGGGTAAGAAAATTGACTTTACCTCATAAGTAGGAGA
>NZ_JAAHFV010000010.1:0-28391 GCF_010672755.1 Moorena sp. SIO1F2 | reverse complement strand
CCCTGATTCAGATCCCCCATTATCCCCCTTAATAAGGGGGACTTTTCAATCTAATTCCCCCCTTTTTTAAGGGGGGTTAGGGGGGATCTATGTACCTAATTACAAAGTTGACATGCTCCCTACTCCCTACTCCCTACTCCCTACTCCCTACTCTCGACTCCCTATAGTCTATTCAAAAAATAGCTTTCAGGAAAATATTCACTAATCATCATCACCGATTGGTGATTAGAAAAGACGCAATAGGTACGAAAAAGCAAATTTGCTTCCGGTTCAATATCGAAATAATCAGCTAATTCGTTAGCAGGCTTTTTTCCAGTATCCACAATTTCTTTAAAGGTCTCGAATCTCTGCTCTCGCCAGATTTTGCCAATGGGGGTTTTAGTTTTAAGTAAATCTTTTTGAAAGTACTCATCTAGACGATCAATAACAATAATTGACTCAGCATAGATATAATTCTTGCGACTTATTTTACCCTGTAATAGTATTTTCCTATCAAGGACTGAGCTTCCTTTATTTAATTGCATTGGATCTATATCATCAGTTGTCGTTACCAATTCTTCCGACAACTTAACTAGACGAATCTGTTCAAACAGATAGGCTTCCAACATATCGGTTACTGTGCCATCTGTCGTTAAGAGAATTCTTTGGAAAATACTCAGAGTCGAGGGGTCTATATAACTTCGACTTAGGGATTGCTGTAGATCATTTCTCATTTTTAATAGCAATTATTATTGGGGTGAGGTATAAATTCTTGGGTTTTAGGGAGTAGGGAGTAGGGAGTAGGGAGTAGGGAGTAGGGAGTGGGGAGTGTGGGAAGTTTGGGGAGGGTGGGGAGTGGGAAAAAATTATCCAAGCTCTTTCCTACTTTTCCCTGTTCCCTATTCCCTGTTCCCTATTTCCTTGTACCTATAACACCAAAAAATTTTCCAAGGTCTTTCCTACTGCTCCGAAGTCCCTGCTCCCTGCTCCCTTGATAAAAACGCTATATATAGCGTTTATTGCATGTATGAGGTACAATTATCAACCTCAAAGTCCCCCTTTTTAAGGGGGACCAACGGGGGATCCCTTTGTACCTCATGGGAAAGAGAATTGCTATATATATCCTGCGCCACCTTTCGATATTTGCGATTTTACAAATACTTCCGCAATATCAACTCCAACTTCTCCTTAGTTGCTTCTGGAGCCTGATCTAAGGGAGTGAAAATAGCATGCTTCAAGGCGGAATGGGCTTTAGAAACGGGTGGATTATCAACTAACCGGCGCACTGTCTCTTGAATCACCTTCTGAGCATTAATCGCATTGCGCTGTAGATTATCAAGTATCATATTCACGGTGACATGGTCATGATCCTCATGCCAGCAATCATAATCCGTGACTAGGGCGAGGGTAGCATAGGCAATTTCCGCCTCCCGTGCTAACTTGGCCTCTGGCAAATTGGTCATGCCAATTACTTTTGCGCCCCAACTCCGGTAGAGATTAGATTCGGCCATGGTGGAAAATGCTGGCCCTTCCATGCACAGATAAGTCCCACCGTTATGTACGGTCACCTCTGGTAACTCCAAACTTGCGATCGCATCCACTAAAATTCCCGCCAGTTGGTTGCACACCGGGTGTCCAAACCCAATATGAGCCACAATCCCTTCCCCGAAAAAGGTCGAAACCCGATTCTTCGTGCGGTCAATAAACTGATCCGGTACCAGCATATCTAAGGGTTTGACCTCTTCCTGGAGAGAACCTACTGCTGAGGCAGAAATGATATACTCCACGCCTAACTGCTTCATGGCATAGATATTGGCTCGGAAGGGTAACTCCGAAGGCATCAAATGATGATTGCGACCATGACGAGATAAGAAAGCCACAGTAGTTCCTTCTAGGGTTCCCACCATCAAGGCATCGGACGGAGGACCAAAGGGGGTTTCAATGGGTACCTCCTGCACATCCTTGAGAGCAGCCATTTTGTAAAGTCCGCTACCGCCAATAATCCCAATTTGTGCTTTTACCATGGTGTTTGTGCTTGCTGTGCCTCAGTCCAACGCTTTGTTATTTTACCAATTGTATTAATTTTTGTTAAGGGATTTTAGGGGAAGAGTGTGGGGAGATAGGGGAGTGTGGGGAGATAGGGGAGTGTGGGGAGAGAGGGGAGAGGGGAGACGTAGTTTTCGATGAAGTTGGTATTTTAAGACTATTTTTGTTGATCAGCCATGTTGGTAATCATTTATTACTCGATTCAAGACTTCTGAGCAAAACCAAAAGAGCGATGCTCTGAAAGAGCCGCTACGCGAACGCATTTTCGCAATCGAAACTAGCCTTGAGCAAAGCAAAAGCCTGGCATAGAGTTAAGTCACGACTCCCGACTCCCGACTCCCGACTCCCGACTCCCGACTCCCGACTCCCGACTCCCGACTCCCGACTCCCGACTCCCGACTCCCGACGATTCAAACTAAAATCTTAAACCAAATCCACCTTGAACAGAAGCAGCGACGCCGCCACCCTCCCGATAGGCATCAAAAGCAATAATCGCATTACCAAACAAAACCGTTTGGCTATTAGGGATCATAAAATCAATACCAGGTTGTATAGCAAAACTCGTTTTATCTCCTACTGGTGAGGGAGAGTGACCGCTAGCAAATACAGCCCCTGCTCCCACGTAAGCATCGGTTTGCCAATTAAGGGGGAAATCGTAACTAATTGTTGGCACAATAGCAGTGCCAGCACCAATCAGGGCTTGTGTCCGGAAGGAAATCGGGATTTCTAGGAATTTGTAGCGAAACGCAATTAATCCACCAATTTGCTGACCTTCTCCATCATCATCCTTTGTAATACCAAAGGTAGGACCGATTCCCACATAACTTCCGTAGGCAGCTTGAGCAAATGCTGGTTGCGACTTAATGATTAAACTAGCCAGACTCCCCAGCACCAGCGTTCCTAGTGTGGACAATAAACCAATAGCATTACCCATTTCCTCAACTCCTCAATACCTAATTCTAATGATGGCTGCTTTCTCGCTCATATTAGCTTAATTGCTGCGGTGAAACTAATATAGCAAAGGTAACAGGGAACAGGGAATAGGGAACAGGGAATAGGGAACAGGGAATAGGGAACAGGGAACAGGCAAGAAAGTAAAAATTATTTGATTATAATAGAAACCGCTATATACAGGTTGATGTTTTGTTCACTGTTGATAGTTAACTTTAAATCAACGCAATCCATTAAGCAATCTATTCTGGTTAAGGGGGTTTTCAACTCAAGTCAACTCGAATATACTGAATCGACTCAGTAGCTTTTGAATTTGTGCGATAGCTAATTTTTTGACAATAGAAAAAAATCAAGTAGGCTGATTTTTTTCGTGGTCAATTTATATGATTAAAACTTTATAGCGTTTCTCATAGTTATCAGGTAAACATGATTTTATTCCTACTCCCTACTCCCTACTCCCTACTCCCTGTTCCCTATTCCCTATTCCCTGTTCCCTGTTCCCTACTCCCTACTCCCTACTCCCTACTCCCTATTCCCTACTCCCTACTCTAAAATAGTGTCACAAACATCTAGGATGAAGTCCACCATAGGTACAAATATATCGAAGTTGCTGCTCATCTAAATTTTTAACATTGGTAAAATTCACCCCCTTAATCCGGGCTAAATTCGATTTAGGTGGTGGCAAGGTAATAAATTGATTAGCCTTGTTCTGTTTAGCCATAGCAAAGGTAACTCCCAGAAAATCTGCTCCAGCTAAATTAGCCCCTCGCAAATCCGCAGCACTTAGATTAGCGTGACGTAGCTTAGCATTGTACAGCTGGGCATTGCGTAAATTAGCCCCTACCAATTGGGTTGAATTGAAATCAACATTTTTGAGATTAGCATTACTCAAATTTGCCCTAGAAAGATTCGCTCCTTGCCAGCTTGATTGACTTAAATCAGCAGAAGAGAAATCACTCCCCACAGCACTAACTTTGCCCAAACGAGCACCATGAAGACTAGAGAGACTGAATTTTGCTTCCCCCAAATTGGCTCCTGTCAGGCTAGCATTTTCTAAGATAGCTCTACGGAAATCAGCATTAATCAGCTGGGCACTGCTGAGATTAGCACCGATCAGGCTACCGTTATAAAACCTTGCTCGGTTCAGGGTTGCCCCGATTAAATTGGTGCGATTCATCAAGACATTGTCGAGAATAGCACCAGTTAGGTTAACTTCTCTGAGATCAGCTCCGCTGAAGTCACTGACCCAATCATCAAAAGTGCCAAAATGTTCATCCTCACCAGGGCCATAGAAGCGACTACCCTGCAAATTAGCACCGGACAAATTAGCGTAGCGGAAATTAATGCCCGACAAATTCAGATTGTTCAGAATTGGATTAAAATAGCCATAACCCTGATTAACCTTACTGAGGTTAATATAGCTCAGGTTAGCATTATGCACTTGACCGTCGTAGATAGTCAGAATTTTCGAGATAGCTTGCTTAGTTGCTCGGTGCCGCACCGCTAGCACTCCCCCAACCCCTGGTTTACCTTCCCTGGTTAGGGTTTTCTGGTCGTTGGCCAAAGATTGATTCAATATTCGTAGATGGGGAAGGGGTTGAACACCTTTACTGACCAAGGTTTGTTGGAGGGTATCAATCAAGCTAGGGGTGTTTTCCTGACCCAGCAAATCCACCAGAAACGGTACAGCACGATGGTCGTCTATCCTACCTAGAGCCAGAATTGATCCCATACGTTCTTCTTGAGCAGTGCTATCAGTGGAGCTTAATTGTTTCACTAAGGTCAGAAAGACCTGATTTTTCTGCTGATTGAACGCTCGCCAATTGGCCTGACTTTGAATATAGATTTGGGTACCCACAAACGTGCCGAGTACAGAACCCATCCCGCCAAAGGTAACAATTAGCAGAGTAAGACCAGGATTTCGGCGCATCCACAACCAAAGATTGGGGGAGTGCTGTTGAGATTTTGAGTACAGGGTAATGGGATTAACTGTTGCGCTACGGTAACCCCAGGTAGCTTTCTGGTGATTAGACCATTGCCCATCAGTTTCCTCCTCTAGCTCAACCTCTTCATACTCTGGTGAGGGGGAGGATTCAAAACTTGACCAGTACGGCAAGAGCAACCGAGAGGAATCCGACACATAAGTTCCGGCTATGTAGTCGTGGAGGCTGCGATGTTGAGCATTTAATACAGAACTAAAACTCTCTGCCAATAGCATCAATCCTGCCAATCCCAACAAAATTAACAAGTCGGGAAACGCTCCAGTGTAGCGCCAGAGTAAATAAGCACTTCCCAGTGGTAATCCCCAGCGTCCCACTGCCTCACGCCACACCGCACCGATCAAACCAGGCGGTTTTCCCGAAGCGGTAACCACTCGCACTCCAAACCAACCTTTGGGAATAGTTTGACCAGTTTTTCCCAGCAGATAAAGTTGCCATAGGGTTACTCCTACTGGCATCACTAACGAAGCACACCAAAAAAAATTGGTCAGGGGAGTGACTCGCTTGGTTAGTTGTAGGCGCGGGTAAGCTAGAGTTTTTGCGATCGCATTCTGGGTTGCCCCCAACACTGGGTTAAGGGGAACCGGTTCTGCCTTCGAGTATTTTTCTGCATACAAACCAATCCCGTAAGGGAGCAATGCACTAGTAGTTACCAGCGATACTTCCAAAAGCGCTGCCACGCAACGCCTAGTCACCAGTGGCAGAACCAAGTTCAGTCGCAGCGGAAAATACCAGCTACCTTCTCGATGTTGACCTGTTTTTAGAGTGGGGCTAGCCATATTTAATTACCAGGCTGCTTATGGTTGCTTTGTAATGACTTTAAACGCTGATTTCAAGGATCAGTAAGCAAATTCCCCGAGATTATAGCAGATTTTGCTTGATACCATTTTTTTTTGCAAACACCTGATGACTATGTTTAACTATGTCTAGACTTAACCGGTTGAATACCGGCGAGAGCACTGATCCGCTATGAAATCAAGCCTCATTATTATATAGCAGTTTTAAATTGGGTGAGGTACCCGTCAGCTATCAGCAGTCAGCCTTCAGCCCTCAGCCCTTAGCCCTCAGCCTTCAGCATTTTAATGCTAGCTGATAACTGTTCGCGTAGCGTGCGCGTAGCGCTTAAGCTGATAACTGATAGCTGATAGCTGATAGCTGATAGCTGATAGCTGATAGCTGACGCGAAACAAATTCAAATGGAGATAGTCAAGTAATCTAGAACAAGTGTATTAGTAATAGAACACAAGACTTTTGGGGGATGACAATGACTAAACTATTCCCACACTGGATGATTGTTCCGATCACCATAGCTGTATGCTTAAGTAGCGCTGGTGTCGCCAGCGCCGAAACCATCAACCTTGAGCCTGAATTCCAGCCTGATCCCATCGTAGTTACTGGAAACTCTGGAGGATCAAACAAGAGCCAATGCGGTATGATTAGTAACCAGCCCAATCATGTCATTAATTTGAACCAAGATTTTACCTACTTGCGCTTCAACCTAGAAAGCCAGGGCCAGCCCACTCTATTGATTCAGGAGCCCAATGGTACCTCATGTACACAGGCCGATAATTTATCTGGGGGGAATATTGTTAAAATGGGATATTGGGAGCAAGGCAGCTACTCATTCTACGTCGGCGATCGCAATGGTGAACAGCATCCTTATACCTTATCGATCACTAAAACTCCCTAGTACCAGCGTGCAGAATGAAAAGTTCAACAGTCAATAATTATTGTACGTAAGGCTTTTGGGTGCAAGCCTTTTGCCTGACAACTGCGGCGAAGTCTATGGTTGATTAGTCAATGCTCTAATCTTCAATCTGCTCAACCGATACCTCAACCGCTTCCACATCAATTGTACCTGGAGCTGTTAAGCGCTTAAAACGACCCTGTTCTATCTTCAAAACTTCCCCGCAACTGGGGCACTGAGACTGGGTATTATTAAACCCAGTGAACTCATGGGCACAGACTGGACATTGATCTACCACTAGATTACGTCTGAGCCACCAGCGAACTCCGAACCAGGCAATCACTGGTGAGATGATTAATAAACCAATCAAAATCAAAAAACCATTGACTACCCATCCCAAGCCAACTGTGCCTAGCAAGAAACAAGTTAAGAAGAACGCTAGCCAACAGCCCATACCTGACAGGTTGAACTGAAACTGTCTCGGGGTATTTTGATTCACTGTTTTCTTTTAACAATAACAAATATGATCGGGTAGTTATATCCTAGTTCAGATTCGCCTTAACTTGAAGGGCAACTCCCCCTCGCTGCTTATGGTCCGCAAGGGGCGACTCAATGTTTAGGCAAAATCAAGTAACTCTTGTAACCGCTTTGTCAGAGCCTCTTTACTAAATAACCCTAGGGATTGTTCTCGTAACCACTGACCATCACAGCGTTGATCCTCTCCCTTGAGAATTTCAATACAAGCCGCAGCGACTGCATCGGGGTCTCGATAGGGAACTTGCCAACCAAGCTGACCATCTTGCAACGGATCAGCAGAACCATCAGAATCCCCAGAAAGGACAGGTTTACCACAAGCCATGGCCTCCAGGTATACAATCCCAAAGCCTTCTTGGGAGGGCATGACGTAGGCATCAGCCACTCGGTAGTGTTCCACTAATTCTGGTGTAGGGACAAAACCAGCAAAGACCACCCGCTCCGCAACACCCAAATCTTTGGCTAGCTGTGCCAGTCTCGGTTGATCATCACCACGACCAATAACTAGATATTTAACCTCTGGAAAGATTTTTGCGATCGCAGGAAGTGCTTGAATGGTAACATCAACTCCTTTATAAATATCCCCAGACCACAGACGGGCCACAGTCATCAACACCTTAGCACCAGTCAGACCATACTTTTCGATTAAGGCTGGTGATTTCGGACCAGGAGTAAAAGTATTCCCATCAACAGCACAAGGCAACATCTTTACCTTTTCAGGATTTAGCTTATTGGCAGCACAAGCGCGATCGCGACTGTAACGACTGATAGTCCAAATTGCTCCTGCCCGGTCTAGGGCATTACGTTCTTTTAGGGGTAAGGGTTGCCAAACCTCTTTGCCATAGGTCAAAACTGTATAGGGAATCCCCAGACTATTGCACAACAGCTGAGTCAGGGGAGCCAGTTTGATATGACCGCAGAAAACATGCTTGGGACGTTTTTGCCATAAATAAAACCCCAGCGCTATTGTTAAGCGAACACGCCCTAGCACAGGAGGCTTGGTTTTCAGGTAATGGAATCTGAGTGGGTAGACATCAAAGGGATTGTCACAACCTAGACCATCCCGCAGCAAAAATACTTCAGCCCTAGAACTGGTAACAGTCTTAGCAGCAACAGACAAATATGCCTGGAAAATATCTTTGACGTAGGATTGGATGCCCCCTTCACACTCAAAAATCTCTAGGAAAATGAATACGTAGTTAGATGCGGTTTTCTGTGTGTCGCTCAAATTCGTTAGTTTTGAATTCGATTCACCTATCTTACCCTCGAACTATTTCTAAAAGCATTAGGGATATTAGGGAAAAAGAACCAAGAACTTGTAGCCATGGGAGACAGGGTTACAAGTTCTTGGCACTGAGGAAATTCTTTGAAATTCCTATCAAGCAAAAATCCCACGGCTCAAAGTACGTGGGATTTTCAGAAAAGCTTTTTTACAGGACTAATCACGCTACCACTGGAAATCCCACAAACTCTAGTTAAAACTCTAGTTGTAGGATCAGCCTGATGGTTAGGCTTATCTTAAAACAGACCCCAAGTCAAAGACTGATCAATGGGTAAGGTAGCACCAACACCAAGCCAGATGGTGACTAGGGTACCAAATAAAAATACCGTAGTTGCCACTGGACGGCGGAATGGGTTCTGGAATTTGTTCACACCTTCGATGAAGGGAACCAGCATCAGACCCAAGGGAACTGATCCCATAGCAGCAATACCCAAAAGTTTATTAGGGAGAATGCGCAAAATTTGGAAAACAGGATATAGATACCATTCCGGGAGGATTTCTAAAGGTGTGGCAAAGGGATCTGCTGGCTCACCAATCATAGCTGGATCAAGCACAGCTAAACCAATGCATAAAGCAATGGAACCCATGATTACCACTGGGAAAACGTAGAGGAGGTCATTAGGCCAAGCTGGCTCGCCATAATAATTATGACCCATCCCCTTGGCTAGTTTGGCACGTAAAATGGGATCGTCTAGATCCGGCTTTTTAAGAACTGACATTGCTTAAATTATTCTCCTTAATAAGTAAAGGTAAGCAGGTGGCAGCAGGAAGGTTTGCATTTAGTTTTAACACTTTCCTGACTTTTAGTCAGTACAGATTTACAACGGACCAGAAATGCCCTGTTTGCGAATCATCAGGAAGTGCAGCAGCATGAAGACAGCGATAAACCAGGGTAGAACAAAGGTATGTAGGCTGTAGTAGCGACTCAGAGTACCCTGACCTACACTAGTACCACCGCGCAGCAGTTCGACGATTAAAGAACCAACTACGGGAATAGCTTCAGGAACGCCAGATACAATCTTGACCGCCCAGTAACCAACTTGGTCCCAAGGCAAGGAGTAGCCAGTCACACCGAAAGAGACGGTAATTACTGCTAAAACTACCCCTGTCACCCAGGTCAGTTCACGGGGCTTTTTGAAACCACCAGTCAGATAGACCCGGAAGACGTGCAGAATCATCATCAGCACCATCATGCTGGCAGACCAGCGGTGAACAGAGCGGATCAGCCAGCCAAAGCTCACTTCAGTCATAATGTACTGTACAGAGCTAAATGCCTCAGCGACCGTCGGCTTGTAGTAGAAGGTCATGGCAAATCCAGTAGCAAACTGGATTATAAAGCAAGTTAGAGTAATTCCACCCAGGCAGTAAAAAATATTAACGTGGGGAGGTACGTACTTTGAAGTGATGTCATCGGAAAGTGCCTGAATTTCCAGACGCTCCTCAAACCAGTCGTATACTTTCGAGTCAGTGATTTGCTTAGAAAACATGAGGCCAGAGTTTCCGAAAGGATTTTGCCGTCAGACGTTGAATGTCGGAGTCTTCAACTCCCTAAGTTACAACGAATACAGCCTATATGTTACATGATGTTAATTTTAACATGACTTGCTTCATTAATTTGCCGTAAACTCTGGCGGTTACAGCCCTAATAAGATGTGTGGCTTCTAGCCTGTTAGTACCAAATAATTTGCGAGTTGAAGGGTGGCGGCTGCGACTACGGGAATTATATCAAGATACCATGGCTGATACGAGTATATCACCAGTTGTACCGTCTAATGGTCTAGAGGATAGGGGATTTGATACAGGATTTGATACATTGGTTTCCCCAGACTCCCCTGGCGAACCGAATTCTGTGAGTGAACCCTCTGTCGATGCTAGTCTTAAACAGCTAGGAGAGTGCTGGGAAGCTTGGTGTCGCAAAGCATCAGTGTCTGTGGCGGATCCGCTACAAGCTATTGCCCAACACCTGCAAACTGAACACCCCTCCTTAAGTGCGATCGCATCCCAACTTAACCACCTATTACTTGAGCAAGCTGCTCAGCAGCCGTTACGGTTAAAAATTGCTGGTATCACCGCAACTGGTTCAAGTCACAGCCACAATGAAGACAGTTGCTATCCCACTAAGGCTGACTTGATTAAGGACCCAGAGCAACCCCAAGACCCCTTGATTCCTCACCTGTCGATTATTTGTGATGGTATTGGTGGTCACGAAGGGGGGGAAATTGCTAGCCAGTTAGCACTACAGTCGATTAAATTACAGGTTCGGGCATTACTGGCTGAGTTGAACGAAGATCCGGAGCTGATGACACCAGAACTCGTAACCGAGAATCTATCAGCAATTATCCGGGTTGCTAATAACATGATTTCTTCTCGCAACGATCAACAAGAACGAGAATCCCGGCGTCGCATGGCTACTACCTTAACTTTAGCGCTACAACTTCCCCAAATGGTGAATACACCAGAAGGGAAAACCAATGGTCACGAAATCTATATCGCTAGTGTAGGAGATAGTCGTGCTTACTGGCTTACTCCCGACTATTGCCAGCAGCTAACTGTAGATGATGATGTGGCTACTCGGGAGGTGAAGCTTGGGCGTAGTCTTTATCGACAAGCGTTGCAGCGATCTGATGCACAAGCACTCACTCAAGCCTTAGGGACAAAGGAGGCTGAATTACTTCGTCCCACTGTGCGACGCTTTATTGTGGAAGAAGATGGTTTGCTGCTGCTGTGTTCCGATGGCTTGAGCAACAACAACTTGATTGAAAAATTTGGTCGAGATTTACCGCAAAAAGTCAATAGCCACCGAATTTCCGTCGAATCGGCAGCTGAGTCTTTAATTGACCTGGCGTTTCAACATAATGGTCAAGATGACATTTCAGTAGTTCTAACACACTGTGGTGTCTCTCCCCAATATCCGACAGTGCTAAATTTGGGAGACATGTCTAGCTCAAAAGAACTACAGGTGGTTAATCTGGAGCAGCAAACCGCTCTGACTTCATCAGTACCAGCGGAAATAACCACAACCAATGACAATAAACCCGAAACCACCCGCTCATACCGGGATTGGATTAGAGCCGTGTTTGGGCTGCTGGGGGTAGTCGGTATACTTGTTGGGGCTGGTGCTATTTTACTGACTACCCAATGGATACTAGCTCCTGAGGGCTTCCAGAAAATGCGCGATCGCTTTTTACCATCACCCGATCCCAATCTACCAGAGTCTTCACCTACCGAGCAGGAGCTCCCAGATAACTAAGGGTGAAACAAAGGGTGAAAAAACCTTCATTTTAATCTATTATTATAATTTTAACCGATAATCATCGGCATCATACCAGGGAAGCAATTCCAATAAACCTAAATTTTGTGGATGCTCACAACTGTGTTAGATGTAAATAACTCACTCTGTGAGACAATAAGAAGGTTGCCTGAGCCAACCCTAGCTTAGGTAAGGGATGTCCGTAGAATAGTTAGAGTTACTTATCATATGAAAGTTGGCGATCGCGTCCGAGTCAAAGAATCAGTTGTGGTATATACCCATCCCGAACACAAGAATAAACCTTTTGATATTAAAGGTCTCGAAGGGGAAGTCACTGGAATAATTACTGAGTGGCAAGGTAGGCCCGTGAGCGCCAATTTACCAATACAAGTCAAGTTTGACAAAAAATTTAAAAAAGTTCACTTCCGTGAAGATGAACTAGAAATTATCCCCTAGGCGGCTATATTATTAGCTATAGCAATCATAATCACCATCACAGGGATTTTTAAACAGGTCGGCACGGATAGCACAAAGTTAGATGATTACTGTATCTATTGATATCTATTACTATCCGTGTTAAATTTAATTTTTTCAACCATATTTTAAGATAATAAGCTATCCGTTTATTCTAATCTACGACTTGCGGCGACTGAACCAACCAAAAAGGTTGATATCACCACGCATTTTTTCTAATTCCTCTCGATGGCTTTGTGCTGTCAAATAATACCACTGACAATAGTCTTCAAATTCTTGCCGATGCTCTACTTCTTGGCTAAACTCATGAGCTAGCTGGTAAGTGGCAAACATATCGGCTGCTGGTGGTGGTGCTGGGACAATCCGTTGGAATTCTTCTGGCATAGTAACTAGGAAAATATAGCTATTTTCAAACTCATGAGGTACAAATTCATGGGTTTTAGGGAGCAGGGAACAGGGAACAGGGAACAGGGAACAGGGAGTAGAAATTAGGGAAAAGGGAAGAGGAAAGAGGGAAAAAATCCTGTGTACCTCATAGCTATGATAAAAGCTATTATCAAGGATAATATTTGGTTCTTCAGTACCTGCTATGCTAAATTTAAATTCAAAAAACTCATAAAGCTTACTGTACAAGGGTTATGAGGCTATTTAATTAACAAAATTTTCTAAATACTGCCTCTTTCCCCTGCTCCCTGCTCCCTGCTCCGAAGTCCCTTCGCCAAAGTGTTTATTTAGCATAACAAGTACGGAAGAGCCTAATATTTCAGCAACAATAATAATCTTGTCATACCCAACCACGAATGCGATAAGCGACTATTCCAATGTATTCCTTGATAGCACGGGTAATCCTAGACAATTGATCAGCATTTGGCAGAGAATGTAGCAAAGCAGCTTGACTACTACTGTTAGGTTCATCCAGTTCATATTGAGACACTAGAAAATCTGTAGGTGCTGGGATCACATCAATACCCTGACGCCGGAACACTAGGACAGAACGAGGCATATGGATGGCCGAAGTTACTAATAATACCTTGCGCAAATCCCGCTGATCCAAAATTTTCCGCACATTGACCGCATTTTGGTGAGTGTTTAAAGACCTAGACTCTTGAATGATAGCGACTCTCGGAACACCCAGGTCTTCTAGAATCTGTGCCATGTCTTCTGATTCAGGGGCCAACCGTTGTGAGGATTGAGCACTCTGGGAAGAAAGTCGTTGGCTAGAGTTATTACTACTGGAACCCCAAACAATCCGACCACCAGCAGGAATCACCCAGGGAGCTTTCCCTTCACGGTATAGCTGAGCACCATAGAGAACGCGATCGCCTGCTTCATCCACTTCTGGAGTAGGTCGTGGTGGAAAAGGCGGTTTGGTCGCTCCCCCCAAGATCACGATCACATCAGCCTCAGGTAATTCTGAAGTAGGAAGATATTGCCACTCCAGGGAGCGTATTAAGCTGTTAGTCACCCAAGTATTACTTGAGACCAACAACACAATTAATGCCAAAGCCACGGGTATCGGTACCCAGCGAGGGTTGCGCCAGGACATTACCAAAGCTACTACCAGTAGCACACAAGCCAGGCCCAAGGGGTACAGAAAGAGTGGCAATAGCTTTGAGATAAATATAAACATTTTAGATTTTAGTGACGATCAAACCACATCTATTCCATAGAGTGGTGTGGCAGTTGCCACTAATCTATCTTAAATATCTCGGTATTTACCTTTGACCAATAGCAATAACTAATTCCTCTTGCTTAACGTCTAAAAAATCTACTAATAGGATTGAGTAACCCTTGTGAGCGCCTCTTTTCTCTAACTTTTCGTTCCTGTACAGCTAAACGGATGCCAGTTAAGTCAGAAGTACCTTCCTCGGGATACTCTGCTTGCTGGGGTTGTAAGTCCCTGGGTTTGTCTGGGTGGTGCCACCAGTCAACTATCAAACCACCGGCTAAAGCGCCGATGCCACCAAATAGTAAGCTGAATTGGATGTCGTATCCCAGCAAGGCAAGGGCTAAGATAAAAAACACCAAAATTTGAAGCCCGCTTAAAAAACCGTCTTTCTTACCGTTCATCTGATTAAATATAAGGTATGTAGCTGTTTTGTTTCTAAGTTAGAGGTTAGAGGTTATAGATTATAGGGGCTAGCTCGCCACTGTCCAATTACCCTCCCTTTGCCGCTTATCCTGTTATTCAACCTTTCCCCTCTGCCATATCAACGGATTACATTCTACCAAAGCCAATTAAACTAAAAGGATTAGTCACAAGTGCCGCTAGAGCAGCTATCGGGTTTCAGCTTTTCGATAAAGTAACCATAGTCCTTCTTAACTTGATCAGCATAAGTCAAAGCCACTTCCCTTACCAATTGTCGAAACTCCTTGTGGCGACCGTCAGTCAACTTATCCACCTGTTTGTCTATGGAATAAGGCACTAAGGTGGCATCGAAATCTTTGTCAGCTCGTGCGTGAGCTGTTGCCAACACTTGACCCCATTGTTCAGCTAGCTTAACAAAGCGTTTCTCTTTGGTTAGCTCAGTGATATCAAAGGTTTCCTTAAATGGCGATCGCTCTCGCACTGAGTAATACCCATCCCCTAGTTTCATCCAGCCCAGGTGATTATCGGTGTACTTGGTTAAGGCTCGATAGGCTAAAGCGTGACGTTGACCCTCATTGTTAAAATTTTTATCATACTTTTCCCGTTCCTCCTGACTCAAGTAATCATAGGCAGTAGGGGAAGATTGGAATTTAATGTCCAAGATCCGGTCATCCTTCTGGGAAGACGTCTCGCCTTCAATCAGGAGATAATACCGGGGCACTCCTAAGGAACCAGTGCCAGCCAGTAAACGTTGCGCAATATCTTTGACTCGGAAGTAATCTTTATCATATTTAAATTTTTTTGTCAACGTTTTCTTATAATCTGCGATCGCATTCTTAATATCCTGTCGCTCGGAAGCAGTAGCTTTGCCTAACTTAACCTTGGATAAATCGAAGCGACGCTGATTTCCGTCCAGTTCTGTCCATTTTTTCAACATTTTTTGGCGGCTTTCGCTAGCTTCCACTCCTTCTAGGAAGTCATCCAACTTCCCATAAGTATTGTCTTTAGTGAAGTAAGTCTCCAGTTCACGATCATTACCGCGATAGGAAGCCATAGTATCAAGATAGGACTCACTAAAGGCATCAATCCCCTTGTTTTGTTCCTCAGCAGACAAACCATTCTGACGACCGACCAATGCTAAACTAGCTGCCATGCGCCAGACATCATATTGGTAATCAGCAATAATCCCATCATCAAAGTCATCGAGTGCGTAAACGATTTCCCCTCGATTATTATCATATGCCCCAAAGTTCTCGGCATGCATATCTCCAGATAACCAAATCTTGCTTTTGGCATTTCCAAAATCCTTGAGGCGGCTATCGCCAGCAAAATCTTTCCAAAATAGTTGGTTAGTGCCACGGTAGAAGACAAATTCAGAACAAGCCATTTTGCAATATTTAGTTTCTCGATCTTGATTGGAAATGTCACTGTTTGCCTCCTGAATCGTTTTCACAACTACCGTTGCGCGATCGCTGGTTTTCATTTGGGGGTCCGGTCGGTCGGGGGAGGCACAGGATAGGTTAGTCAGTAAAAGTAGGATTGCAAACGCACTCACATAAACTAGTTGCTTACAAGTCTTCATGATTCAACTCAATAAACTGAAAATTACGTTAATCTATGAAACATCAAGCAATAGATCTCTAAGAGGCTATTCCGTCAGCCGTCAGCCGTCAGCCGTCAGCCGTCAGCTCAAAGCTCACGCTACGCAAACAGCTTAAAATCAACCTAGAACGAGATAATTTAATAGTTCTAGATTAATGAAAATTGAAAGTCTGGGGAAAAGTCCATTGACTCGTGGCACAGACTTCGACGCTGGGAGGCATTAGCTGATAGCTGATAGCTAATAGCTGATAGCTGATAGCTGATAGCTGATAGCTGATAGCTTACGCTATTCCTTTACTCTTTTTCTTGATGGTATAATAAATAGATTACCGCACTTTAAGGTTTTTGCGCTTAGCCTTGTGCATAAGATTTATTAAAACTAGACACCAAGACAATGGCTGGAAACAGAATCAGGGTTGCTAAAGATAAGGCGGCTTTGGTGAAAGACCTAACCGCTTCCGATGGAAAAACCGGACCGTTTCAGACTTATGCTGATGTGATGGTGTTTGCAGCTGCTTTAGGAGTAAAGCGTAAAAAGCGATCGCCCCTGAAGGTAATTTCTAAACGAGAGCCTGGTCCGATTGGATTGGAAATTTTTGTATCAAGGGGATATGAGGTAGTAATTAAATTAATTGCGATCGCTGAGATTAAAGATACTAAAATTCTTTCTTCTATCGATAAAGAGTCTGAGGAAAAACGCATCCATATTTTTGAGGAGTACGCCAATGGAGGGCTTGATATTTTGCGCAATGAGTTGCGGGGAGCAGTAGACTATTCCGAGCGACTTTTGTTAATTTTAAATAATGATAGGTATAAGAAGAAAGAATATAAAGAAAATGAGCAACAAGAGTTTGATTTGAGTCGATTTTTGTGAGAGCTAGCTCCTACACTTACGGGATAGGAAAGTGTAGGAGCTGTCACTAATTCTGTTACAATTGAGGTGGTAATCCTACCTCCTTCAGTTTCACAAATTTACCCTCAAAGCTGATCCCTTGATCTTTGCCAACACTCCTGGCATTAGCCACAGCGATGCGCAGTTGAGCACGTTCCATACGCTCTGTAACACCACCCAAAAGATATAACATCACTTTGGAGGCTAACTCTCGTCCAGAAACTAGCACTCGCTTTCGATTTGGGTCATACAAAATCCCGTACCAAGGGGATTGTGGGTGATCTATCTGACTAAAGCCACCCGAACCATCGTATTTTTGAAGTTTCTCGAAGATGCTTTTGAGGGAGAAATCCTTGTTACATACTAGGATACCCAAAGCTTGAACGAGGGCGATTTGTCCTACTGGACGGAATAGCATGTTTCCTTCTCCTCCACCCCTTTCATGGTTAAACCGACGCAGCTGTGGTGTTTCTTTTCCATGTTCGAGTTTTTGATAGCTGGGTAAACTAGCTAGATAGTCGAAAAGCTCTGTCAATGTTTTAGTTCCCATCTCTAGCTCTTCATCTTCAGGACGCATGGGAATTAGACCTTTCTCACAGGGTTTCCAGTGAGGGAATTGGTAGCCCAAATACAGCTCAGATATATGTTTGAGAGCTTGTAGGGTAGTCAAGACTGTTGACTTAGCTGAAACTGTAGCGCTATCCCAATTAACCCGAGGATTACGATTTTCCATCTCCCTCAGCAGAGGATGAGTCATGGCAATTTTTCTAGCAACGATTGAGAAGCCATCGTCTTCATTGAGCAACGCTAATTGTCCTTTGCTCAACCTTACTGCCATCAGGTTAACGTGAGCAAAAATCGATCGGATGCGTCGCCGTGCTTCTTCACGGGTTTCTCCCTGAACGACAGCAGGAATAAACTCAATACCAATTTTTTCTGTGGCTAGACTTTGGAGATAACCTGGCGAGATGTGATACTCCTCAATCAAGTCATCCACTGTAATCAGCGAGCCAATTGGCTTTTTCCCTTTGCTATATTTTTGGAGCGTACCAATTTTAATCAATTCCATCAGAGCCTGGATTCCCATCAGTCGATGCTGACCGTCTAAGGCAAAAATTGAAACATGGTCTGAAACATCAAGCAGTCCGACTGTGCGATCTTTATCTAAACTGGTGAACTCAGCTGCCGACTGCCGAGCGCGTTGATTCTTATCCCACTGAGCAGCTTGGGCATTATCTACCCACCCAGAGCTAAGCACTACCAGGACTGGCGGAAACTTGTGAGTTTTGCGGGCTGCTAGATATTGAGCCAGAGCAGCTTGACGTGACCAATCAAGGGGACGCTGCTGAAGCGCTTCGATGGTATCGGCATCTCTGACGATATTGTTTGTTTGTTGATCAAACTTTTGTTGAAATAGCGGCAGTTGGGAGGCGTAGCGGACGCGAATCGCTAACCATTCCAGAGTGACTGAGCCAATAAATGCCTCTGTAGTCCCCATGTGAGTTTTCTGCACCAAGATTTGGTCGTTTCTAGCCAGATGCCTATCGAGCAATAACGCCAGCGCTTGTCGATCTCGGTTTTCTTGTTCAAGTATTTGCTTGGCGAGGTCATTGGGATGATTTTCAGTTTTGATCACCATAGTTTTAAACCCATAATGCTGCGTTGTAGAAGCTATCGATAAATAGTAAGCATTCAGCATTCAGCATTCAGCATTCAGCATTCAGCATTCAGCATTCAGCATTCAGCTAATGCGCTACCTCACAGCGTCGTTCGCACAGCGTGGCCAAAAGCCAAAGCCTGTGCCACGCTACTGTTCGCGCAGCATGCCCGTAGCGCAATCGGTGCTTTTGAATAAAATAAGCTGTTCCCGTAGCATGAGCCTTTAGCTGACGGCTGACGGCTGACGGCTGACCGCTGTTCGCGTAGCGTGCGCGTAGCGCATATGCTTACGATAAATATTTTTAAGACTAGCACAAGTTTTTAACAATCAAATTAGCTGATTTCCCTATACTCGAGGTTCGATAGAGTAAAACTATTAATCATACCAATTTAGGAAGAAAAACGTTAGATCCACTGTCAATAAATTTTATTCAAAACTTGGGATAAGCTCGAAAAAAGGACCAATCTGCCAAGCCTTGTCTTAGCAGAGAGTAAGCACCCCGCTCTTTCCCAGAGGGGGTTTCCCCACTGCCGTGAAGACTGATGAATCAGGTAAAACTCTCAGAAAATAAGCCAAAAAATCGCACTGTGGCTGAGCTGGTGGAAGAGATTACTGCTCTGACCACCGAAATTCAACAGTTGTACTGCTTAGACGCAATTCCCTGGGTTATAGGGTATAGTGGTGGCAAGGATAGCACCGCCACTCTACAGCTGGTATGGAATGCGATCGCAGCTCTGCCACCAGAACAGCGAACTAAGACTATCTATGTCATCACTACAGACACCTTAGTAGAGAATCCGATTGTTTCAGCTTGGGTTCGCAATTCCCTAAAACAGATTAAGTTGGCAGCTGAAGCTCAAGGATTGCCCTTTGAACCCCATCTCTTACAACCGGAGGTTAAAGAAACCTACTGGGTAAGTTTAATTGGCAAAGGTTACCCAGCCCCACGGGGGAAATTTCGCTGGTGTACTGAACGTTTGAAAATTAAACCCTCTAACCGTTTTATTCGGAATGTTATCCGATCTAGTGGAGAGGCTATTGTTGTTTTAGGCACTCGCAAAGCTGAAAGCCAACAACGGGCAAGACGGATGAAAAAAATGGAAGCTAAACGAGTACGTGATCGTCTAACTCCTAATATGAATTTACCCAACTCGTTGGTTTATAGCCCCATTGAAGATTGGCAAAATGATGAGGTTTGGCTCTATCTCATGCAATGGGAAAACCCTTGGGAATACAGCAATAAAGATCTATTTGCTATGTATCGAGGGGCTAGTGCTGATAATGAATGTCCATTAGTTGTAGATACGTCTACTCCTAGTTGTGGTAGCTCTCGTTTTGGTTGCTGGGTTTGTACACTGGTGAGTCAGGATAAATCCCTGACAGCGATGATTGATAATGACGAAGAGAAGGAATGGCTGGAACCTTTACTGGATTTGCGTAAGGAGTTGGAGCCTGGAGAAAACCGTGAGCGACGAGATTTTAGACGTAGCAATGGTAATGTCCAACTATATGAACGGAATTTAGATGGACAAATTTCTGTTGAGCCAATTCCTGGTCCTTATACCAAAGAAGCACGGGAGTATTGGCTGAGGCGATTGCTTACTGTTGAAACTGACGTTCGTCAGAATTGTCCAGACAATATGCGGGACATCACCTTGATTAGTCAAGAGGAACTTAGTGAGATTCGTCGCATCTGGCTAGAAGAAAAACACGAATTTGACGACAGTTTGCCCCGTATTTATCAAGAAGTTACTGGCGAACCCTTCAAAGACATCCGTCCTGGCGCTGAAAACCGTCTGCTTGGTGGTGATGAGTGGCAGGTCTTAGAAGAAATCTGTGACAATGATGCTATGCATCTCGAACTAATGGCAAAACTGCTAGACACAGAACGCCAGTATGTGACTAGGTCTCGTCGTATTGGTATCTATGAGGCTTTGGAGCGGTGCTTTGACACTAGTTCTCGGTCTAAAGAAGATGCGATCGCTAATGCTCACTTGAAACGAGATTTAAAAACGGCTGCTGATGAAGGGGATGTTGACACTGTCAAGCAGCTGGCTTGGGCAAACTTGAAATTTCCAGTCCAAAATTCGTAATCATTCAAACTACAGTAACTTATGAGCAAGGCTTTGGATCAATCTAATGAGATATTAAATTTCTGGTTTGGTAAGCCGGATGAACCCGATTATGGCAAATCCCGCAAAGTCTGGTTTACTAAGAACCCAGATTTCGACCAAGAAATGCGTTCGCGTTTCCTCGACATCTATCAACAGGCGGCGGCTGGGGAGTTAGATAACTGGCAAACATCACCCTATAGCTGCCTAGCGCTAATTATCCTATTCGATCAGTTTCCTCGCAATATGTTTCGGGGTCAACCCCAAGCTTTTGCTACTGATTCCAAAGCCTTGTCTACTGCCCAGTATGCTGTTGATCGAGGCTTTGACAAAGAACTGTTACCAGTTCAGCGCTGGTTTATCTACTTACCGTTTGAGCATAGCGAAAATCTCGAACATCAGCGCTACTGTGTTGAATTATTCTCGACTCTTAAAGATGATCCCGATAGTGCCAGTACCATTAATTATGCCTATCGTCATCTAGAAGTGATTGAACGTTTTGGTCGCTTTCCCCATCGCAATAAAATCCTTGGTCGGGTTAATACTCCAGAAGAAGAGGAATTTATAAAGCTGCCCGGTTCATCTTTTTAGCGTTAATTATTTAGACTTAATCGTTGAGATTTAACGGTAAACGATTAACACCAACTATAGCGTTTATCATAGTTATGAGGTACACATACTTTTTTCTCTTTTCCCTGTTCTCTATTCCCTGTTCCCTGTTCCCGATTCCCGATTCCCGATTCCCTGTTCCCTGTTCCCTGTTCCCTATAAAATTCATACTTGATAAATCCTGTGATTTTCCTTGAACTTGTCCTAGAAAACTTTGGCCCCTATCTCGGGCGTCAGGTAATCAATCTCTGTCCAAAAAGAGATGATAACTCTCGACCTATTATTCTAGTCGGTGGTATGAATGGTGGCGGCAAAACCACTATGATGGATGCGATTCGTCTGGCTTTATATGGACACCGCGCTCAATGTTCCACCCGTGGCAATTTGAGTTATAGCGACTTTCTAACTCAGTCAGTCAATCGCAATGCCTTACCCATTGACAACACCCGAGTGGAATTAGTTTTTGAACATATTGAGAACGACCAGCCGATGGAGTATCGGATTGTACGCACTTGGACAAAAAAACCGAAAGATGGTAAGGATAACTTAGGCATTTTAGAGGGAGACTGGCTGGATTCTGCCCTAACCAATACCTGGGACGAGTACATTGAAAATCTGTTGCCCTTAGGAATATCAAACCTATTTCTTTTTGATGGGGAACAGGTTAAAGAACTAGCAGAAGTAGAAGCACCACCCCCGGTTGTTGTGGAAGCGATTCGATCATTACTTGGTCTAGAACTTGCTGACCGCTTAGCCATTGACCTTGATATTTTAGTGACGCGCAAACGCAAATCTATGGCGAATCAACAGCAACTTGCTAATTTGGAAGATATCGAAAAAAAGCTTTCCTCTCAACAATCAGACTATGAGCTAGCTAAACAAGAGTTATGTAGTATTCAAGAACAGCTAGAACAAACCAGGGAAAAACAGCAACAAGCTTTTGATAAATTTGTCTGTGATGGTGGTAAAATAGCAGCCCAACGGAACCAACTAGAGAGTCAGCTAAATTACTACAATACTAAAGTTGAACAAATTCGTGAACAGATGAGGGAATTAGCAGCTGGTATTTTGCCTCTATCGTTAATTGAACCCCTACTCACCCAAGCTCAAGCTCAAGCAGAAAAAGAATCGCGGGCATCACAGGCTAAACTAGCTAGAGATATTTTACAACAGCGTGATCAACGTCTGGTAGATTTATTGACTGCCCTCAAGTTGCCTGCTAAAAAATTTGATAAAATTAAAGCGTTCTTGGGAAAAGAAAATCAACAAATAGAGCAAGAGGCTGGGGAGGTTAAAGACCCTTGGTTAGGAGCTGAGGAAGAAATGTTTCATTCCCTAACTAATCTCCTGACTTACTACCAACCAACTCAAAAGCAATTAGCTGAAGAGCAATTAGCTAAGCGCAAAAATCTGGAAGCAGATATTAATGCTACTAAACGACAACTAGCAACAGCTGCTCCTCCGGAATCCTATCAAGAACTCGAAGATGCACTAAAACAGGCACAAACGGAATTGGCTCAAGCTCAAGCAGCTTACGAAATCGCTAAACGCCGCTGTGATAAATTAGGATATGCGATCGCACAAAGCAAAAAAGACTTAGCCAGGTATGGTGAAGAAACCATTGACCGCAAAAATGATCAGCATATGCTTGCAGCATCTGCATTAGTCCAACAGAGCCTTAAGGTTTTCCGGGAACAGTTAACTCTGAGAAAACTGAATAAATTAGAACATGAGGTAACCGAATGCTTTCTTTATCTCCTTCATAAATCTGACCTAGTCCATCGAGTTGCCATCGACACCAACAGCTTCAGCCTATCCCTGTACGACCTACAAGGAAAACTTGTACCGAAACATCGTCTATCGGCTGGGGAAAAGCAATTATTAGCGATCGCATTATTGTGGGGACTCGCCCGTGTTTCTGGACGTAATCTACCGGTAGCGATTGATACCCCCCTCGGACGATTGGACTCGTCCCATCGCAGCAACCTAGTGGAACGCTACTTCCCCGCTGCCTCCCATCAGGTGATTCTGCTGTCTACAGATACGGAAATTGGTAAGGTCGAAGCTAAACAATTACGAGAAGCTGATGCGATCGCACAACAGTATCTCCTAAATTATGACCCAACTAAACATCGGACAACCGTGGAATCGGGTTACTTCTACTCAGAACAAGTCACGGCATGACCAGAAATGTTGTTGACTGTCCATGTAATTTTTCTTGGAGTGCTTCTGGGACAGAGTCTAACTTAATTGTGTATTCTCCTTCTTGCTCCAAGGTGATGCTAGGGCCTGGTTGATAGGGCTGACTAGGATCCGCAGTAGGATCCAAACCCACCCTCGGATAGTTACAAGAATCGTCTTCCCCTGGTATGGGATCACAAGGGTAATAGACAACTGGACTTTGCAAATCGACCATGAGTTGTTGTTGGCTACCATCTGGTAGGTAGATATTCATTATCAAGGGAATCGGCTCTAAGATCTCGACAGGCTCGCCAACAGGTTTAAAAGAGAATGGGACAGTTTCCCCAGCAGTAATTGGTTGGTCTGTATTTGGTACTAGCCGGATGGTAAGAGGTTTTGACAGTAACTGTGCTTCTTCTACTAACTCTTTTGTATCATTATAGCCGCAAGCAGTAATCAATAACGGGCTAATCAATAGGGCAATGGCGAAGACAGTTTTACGAATGTACACGTCGGTTAATTCCATCGGTATTTGCGATCAAAGACGCCAAGTTGTCCTAAAAAGTTCTACTGACTGCTGAGTAATTATAGGTAAATCCTTACATTCACATTGCTATAGTTGTACATCAATTAAAATTGCCAAACTATCACCACTTTGGGCAAATACTAAAGTAGTTTGTCAGAAACAGTAAACCTGAGTTCATTAATTTATTCATGCAACCTCCAATCAACCAGATCACACTTTCTCAAACTGCCAAAGACCAACTCATTAAACTCAAACGTCAAACCAAAATCCCTCAGTGGAATGTTCTTTGCCGCTGGGCAATCTGCCGTTCCCTCGCTGAACCGACAATGCCCTCCCCGGTTCCCATACCTGCCGATAGTAACCTTGAACTCACTTGGAGTGTGATGGCAGGAGATATGGCTGATCTGCTCCTGATTGCTCTCAAACAACGCTGCCATAACGATGGCTTAAGTTTGGATCAAGAAAATCTAGCGAATCAGTTTCGTCTTCACCTTCATCGAGGTATTGGTTACTTAGCAGGGGATACAACTATTAAAAAAATTGAGGATTTAATTGCCCTGGGTGTTATCAAGGATGAAGAATAAAGTATCAAGTTTTACTCAGGACTTACGAGTTAGCACTATAGTGGTCAATGCGGTGCCTTCCCGTAGCAGCTTTTTCAGAACATCGCTTTTTCTGACACTTCAAGGCACGAGAAGTCCGCAATCGATAGATCAGCTTTACACTCAACCAATAACTAACCACAGCACAGACCAACCCAACCGCGAAACAACCAACAAATAAGGTTAGGACAATTTCTGAGCCCAATTCTCTAAATTCCTGCCAAGATTGGAAACTCACATTAGCCAATTCATCCTGATTCAGTAGCCATTCTCCGACGTGAAAGTTGAATGCAAAAATCGGTACATAAGTCAAGGGATTACTAATCCAAGTTCCAGCAGTAGCAGCTATTTTGTTCCCTCGCAAGAGTACCGCCAGCAAAATCCCTATAAATAACTGGAGACCAAACAGCGGAAAGAACCCAGCAAACACACCACATGCTAAACCTCGTGCGATCGCTTCTGGTTTTCCTTGCATACGAACCAAGCGCCAATATATGTATTTTAGGCGTCGTCTAAAAGTTCCCCTCGGTCTGATCGACTTTCGTTTACCTAGGTCAAGGGGTTTGGTGGCTGAGGGTAAAGGCTGTGGGTAGCTTGACAGGGATTTTCTAGACATTTTGGCAAATCAATCAGCAACCAACCCTCTAGCAACTGGGGCAGATTATTAGTCAGCAGGTAATCTTTACTGTAGCGGAAAATTAGCTTCAAGGGCGAAAGCCAAAGGGCAAAGGGGAAAATAAAGCTACAAAAATCTTAATAAATTTTATGCAAGCTTCCTTATACCTTGTGCCTTTTACCTTGTGCCTTTTACCTGACTGCCATGGCTACGAGGATCATCTTGAGTAGTGATTGTAACTGACAGGGAATCGTCAATATCCGAAACCGTACCACTAGCTTGGCTATAAGGTAAAGGCACATGGGTTACTATGGCATCTAAGTTAGCTTCGAGTACTTGACGGGGTTGTTCTCCAATAGTTTGGGCGATCACTGTGCTGGCTTCATCAAAATATACAAAATGAGGAATACCATCTACTCTATACTTGACCAATTCTGGTAACCACTTGCTGTTATCCACATTCAGCATGACAAAATTGACTTTGGTTTTATACTGCTGTTTCAGTTGACCCAAATCCTTTGCCATGGCTTGACAACTGGTACACCAGTTGGCATAAAACTCCATCAAGGTTGGCTTACCATTGCTGAGTGCCACCTCTAGAGGGGTAGATGCTTCAGCTTGGGCTTCCAAGGAACCGAGACTAGTATCAGTTTTTAATCCCAAGAATAGGGCAACACCCAGTGCGATCGCTACTAGGGCAATTAAAAAGTTTCTGATCCGGTTGCCACTAGTGGGTACTGAAGGGGAGGAGGATGGTGTAGTTGAGTCTGGTGAATTAATAGCCATCTTGCTACAACTTTCTTGCTATAACTTTATAATTGTTTACATTTTACAACAAGAGCACTTAGGCACCAACAGCCTTAAAACCCGGTTTCTCGTTATAAATCTGGCAATAGCAGGGTTTGGGGCGTAACTGCTGAGCAACTTAGAAGTAGATCAGATTAAAAGGTTTTTTGTTGACGGTTGACGGCTGACTGTTGACTGTTAACTATCAAGGAGTGGGAATGTTACGTTAATTTTTACTGGTCTACTGATAAAGTTTCACAAATCACCATGAAAAAACGGGTAACTCTGACCTTTCCCCGACGGGCGATTCAGATGCCGGTGGCTTACCGACTGGCAAAGGATTTCAATGTGGCTGCTAATATCATCCGGGCCCAAGTCGCTCCCAATCAAATCGGCAAACTTGTGCTAGAGTTATCTGGCGACATTGATGAGTTAGATGCTGCGATTGAGTGGATGCGATCGCAAAACATTGATGTTTCCCTGCTAAGTCGCGAGATTTTGATTGATGAGGATAGTTGTGTCGATTGTGGCTTATGTACTGGGGTTTGTCCCACTCAAGCCCTTAGTCTTGAGCTAGAGACATTCAGATTGAAGTTTAAGCGATCGCGTTGCATTGTCTGTGAGCAGTGTATCCCCACTTGCCCTGTTCAGGCCATTTCTACAAATTTTTAAGATTTCAGACGCCTTAAGCTATTGCCCAACAACCCTGTTTTCAGGCACACTTTCAGATAAAATCAACTAAATATCAACCCCAAGAGGAGCCCTCATGATACCAATTCTTGTAGCTATACTTGCAGCAGCCGTTGTTGGGGCAATCGTATTTTTTATACTGCAAAATAAACTGGATTTTCTATCCGAACAAACCGACAGAAAATTAGAAGTTTTTCAAAATAAGTATGAGACTAGGATAGAACAAAATTCTCAAGCTCTGCAAGAAAGTTATCGAGAGCAATTAAATCAGAAAATTGAGGAAGTCAAACAGCAGGGAGAGTCTAGCGCTGCTGCTGCTGCCCAACCTTTACAGGAAAACTATCAGGCTCAGTTAACCCAAACCACTAATGAGCTGAAGCAACAACTTGATGCTAGTCTTCTGGAAAGTGTCCAATCCTCGGAAGCAAGATATCAAGAACAATTGACACAAGCTACCCATGAGTTAAAGGAAGAACTTGAGTCTAATTTTCGCCAAGAGCTGCAATCTTTGGAAGCAAAATATCAGGCTGATTTAGAGTTAGCCCATCAAAAAATTGCTGAATTAGAACAAGCGCATCAATCTCCAATACCAGACGAGGTTAAGAACCTAGATGAAACAGAGGAAACTTCCGCGCAAACTGGTAATGAATTAGTCGAATTATTAGAAGAGGCAGAAACCAATCAAGACGAGCCTCAACCCGTGGTCAAGGACGAAATGTTGCCTGAGCCCAGTCAGCCAGAGCAACCAGTGCTGACAGAAACCCCAAGTATTACTGCTCAGCCCAGTCAAAGTGATCTCGACTTAGGTGAAACCATAACTGCTTTGGTAAATTATGGTCAAGCCAGGGATATTCCCCAGTTAAGTAAGTACATCAATCATCCTGAAAGCCTCATTCGTGGCTCAATTGCATCAGCCTTGGGGAAAATTGCTGCTGCTCAAGGACTCAGAGCCGAAATTCAACAGGCCATACCGCTGATTGGCAAATTGATTCAAGATCCCCAACCATCCGTGCGACAGTCTGCTGTTGAAGCCCTGAGTAATATTAAATCTGAAAAAGTTATACCCTTGCTTGAAAGGGCATTAAGGGATCCAGATAGTAATGTGGTTAAATCTGCCAGTGCTGGGATTAGTCAGTTTAAGAGTTATCGGCGAACTCAACCACCCAAACCTGCTAAGAAGACTGTAAAGCCCTCTAAGCCTTAACTTTACTCTAATCGAAAAGCATAGCCCAAAACCCTAGGGATGTGGGGATTGATGACCCTTTCTCGGGAGTCAACCCCCATGATTGAGTCCCACTCTCACCCATACTCCCTTGAACAAAGGGGGCTGGTATCCTGCAGGACTTCTAGCTTGTTTAGTCAGCGTCGCTTTCAATGTGGATAAACAAAAGTCCCAAAACTATAGTAGGCATAACTAAGCCTACGAAGGGGACTAGCATCGTTGGTAAGAAAGAAGCTGCGTATGCGCCTGTCATATCTTATTTTCCTATTTGCCTATTAATACAGTAACAAATTGAACCTTTCACCACACCAACCCAATTAGGTATGGTGTTGGTTGCCGGTTTTATCGGAAGTAAGCCTCTACCTACCGAAGTAGGTGTCGGTCTTACACTGCCGAGCCAGGGATTTGCTCTACGTGTGAAGAGCCACCACTGCTATCCAGATAACTGGAACAAGGCAGATACCCCCTTACTAGAGGGGTAGATTAGTGACATACTCCCACACGCTTATCGTTCGCGTAGCGTCGGCTTCGCCGAAGATTACAGTGTGGGCTTCTTACCAACTCCAGCCATCGCTTAGGATACTCGGTAAGCTTTATTAACA
>NZ_JAAHFV010000001.1:0-47685 GCF_010672755.1 Moorena sp. SIO1F2 | reverse complement strand
TTGACTAACGTTAACTAGCAAAGATTTATGAACCGGGCAGTTATATTAACCGCTATTCCTGTTGAATACATTGCTGTTAAGGCTCATTTGAGCAATATTCAAGAGGAAGAACATGAACAAGGGACAGTTTATGAACTAGGACAGTTTTCAGATAATGGTAAGTCCTGGGAAGTAGGAATTGTTGAGATTGGTCCGGGAAATACCAGAGCAGCAATGGAAACAGAAAGAGCGATCGCTTACTTCGATCCTGATGTTGTTCTGTGTTTTTAATACGTATAATGTCTTACACATTAAATTGTATTTTTGTCAATTACATTTTATACCAAATTTGTATTATATGAGGTTTTATATGAGGTTTTATACCAATTTTGGTATTACATGAGGTTTTATATGAGGTTTTATATGAGGTTTTATATGAGGTTTATGAGGTTAATAGATACTTATTAGGGTTAATATTAGATTGTTCCAACTAAAAATTAGGAACTCGGGATAATTGTTCAAAGTTGTGGAACAAATGAACTATATAAGAGGTGCTTGCCCTGTGCTTAGTGTTATGTCATCAGAGTAAGCTTAAACCATAGATGGGACTCTAGATATAGTACAAATGTTTTGCATAAATGACATGTTCTCTGTAAAAAAATTAAAAGGAGAAGTTCAAATGAAAAGCATTCTCAAAATTTTTTCTTCCCTCTTGCTGACTTTTACCTTGTTCTTAGGGTTCACAGGTGCCGCAAGCGCCTACGGCTACCCCGAGTGCGATCTGGTCAACGATTACTTTTGTCCCCCTGAGAATTTGGATGTATATGATGTGGAAATAGTAGAGCTACCGAGTTTCAATACTGTGATTGTAGAGATCGCTCCTTTTGTGCCGGACATCCCATACTATGTGAATTATCAATTGGGAACTGAGAAAGATCCAAACAAAGAGTGTGTAAATATTTGTGAAATTGTGGCACCTACAGAGGGTACTGATTTAGGTTTTGTGCAAAACGTCTCCGTCGATTACCCGCAGATTATCGATGTTTCGATAAGCAAGCTGCGCTAGACTTCTAGTAAACTGAGATCTTGCACTTCACCTACAGCTGATTCTGGGTATGGTTTCGTCCCCCTAGCCCCCCAATTCTGGGTGTAACAAAACTCTCAAGCGATGCAGAGGTGCGCTTTCCGTTGGCGAATTAAATTCTCCAACGGAAAGCGCACCCCAGCGGTCTTGGGTAGGCAGCGAAGTCTTGGGGGTTTCCTATGAGCGACTGCCATGGTTTCCCCCATAAGCGACTGCATCAAGATAAGTCTCCCAGAATTGGGGATTTAGGGGGCTTAAATAAAACCAGATGATCGCGCATTCATTTCTTAATTCAGCAACGCCACTTTGTCGGTAGAGACACTCAACTTAAGGAGCTCCATCAGGAACTTCAAAAGACCGATAAACTAGCAATTTGTGCCATTGCCGGAATGGGCGGTGTGGGCAAAACCGAATTAGCTCTACAATATGCTCTAAGTTATCAGGATAACTACCCTGGTGGTAGGTGCTGGTTTCCAGTGCGCGGGCTAGATCTGGGGATTCAAGTTGTTAGTTTTGGGCGTACGGAATTAGGATTAACCATTCCAGATGACCTAGAGTTCAAGGAGCAGGTAAGATACTGCTGGAGACATTGGCCAGAAGGAACAGTATTGATCGTGCTGGATGATGTCGCTTCTTTCGGCAATGACTACAAACAGAGAATTAAACCCTATTTGCCTCCAGCTGAATCCCGGTTCAAAGTACTGGTCACCAGTCGTCAGCGTCCAGGAGCTTCTTACCGACGAATTGACTTGGATGTACTATCCCCAGAGGCAGCATTAGAATTATTACGTAAGCTTGTTGGAAAAGAGCGCATTGAGAAAGAACTAAACGAAGCAGAAGCGTTATGTAAATGGTTGGGGTATTTGCCTTTGGGTTTGGAGTTAGTCGGACGATATTTAGATCTACATCCGACCTTAACCATTGCTAAAGTTCAGAAACGTTTAGAGAAAAAGAAATTAGCAGCTAAGGCATTACTTGATCCCACAGAAGAAGGGGAAATGACAGCCCAGTTGGGAGTAGCAGCAGCCTTTGAGTTATCTTGGGAAGATTTGAAAGATTGTCCAGAAGCCCAGCAGTTGGGATGTCGTCTGAGTCTGTTTGCTCAAGCTCCTTTTGAGTGGTCACTGGTAGAGAAGTGTGTTATCGAAACTGAAGATGAGGATGACTGGGAAGAAGCACAAGAAGACTTGGAAGAATTACGCGATCGCGTAGCGTGGCCTACGGCCAATCGCAGTTTACTAAAACTGAACCTGTTGCAACTGACTGAACAGCAAACCTATCAACTCCATCCACTAATTCGAGAATTTTTCCTGACCAAGCTGGCTCAATTACCAGAGGCCGACTCCTATAAGGAAAGTTTTTGTCAGACAATGGTGGCTGTGGCAAAAGAAATTTCTTATACACCAACTCGCGATCAGATTTCAGCAGTTAGCCCGGCCATCCCTCATTTAGCAGAAGTTGCCACAGTCTTAACTGACTGGCTCAGGGATGAAGATTTAATATGGCCTTTTGTTGGCTTAAGAAGATTATATGAAGGTCAAGGTACCTATGACGAGGCTGAAGCATGGTGTAAGCAATGTTTAGAGATAACGATAAGCCGCCTGGGAGAAGAACATCGCGATGTAGCCACTAGTCTAACCTACCTGGCAAATCTCTACCAAGCTCAGGGGCGTTACCATGAAGCCGAACCCCTCTTTGTCCAGGCTTTGGACATGTATAAGCAGCTGCTGGGTGAAGACCATTATGATGTAGCCAGTAGTCTCAACAACCTGGCAAATCTCTACAAAGCTCAGGGGCGTTACCATGAAGCGGAACCCCTCTTTTTCCAGGCTTTGGAGATTGCAGAACAGAAGTTAGGGTCAAATAATCCTAATACTATAAACTGTCGTAAGAATCTAGAAAGTTTGCGCTATAACTTGTCACAGTAATCAGTATATAGAATGTAGAATTAAGAATTAAGAATTAAGAATTAAGAATTAAGAATTAAGAATTGAGAATTGACAATAACAAGGTACAATGCAAAATTTCTAAGATAGAAGGTAGAAGATCTAAGATAGAAGGTATAGCAGTCGTAGTAAAGCTTAACACATAATATTTCTGCTCCCTTTCAAACAAAATACTTTGTCCTAAACTATAATTCGGTTGCTATAAATTATTCATTCTAAGAGGATATCTGAAAAGTTTTTTGATACTGAATTTTGCCCCCCTAGCCCCCCAATTCTGGGGGGAACAAGAATCAATTTGCGGCTAAAAGTCCCCCGAGCGAGGGATTGCTCGCTCGGGGGATTTAGGGGGCTTTGATGTAGCAAATGATACTTCTCAGACAACCTCTAAATTCTCCATTCTAAATTCTAAATTCTAAATTCTAAATTCTAAATTTCCAACTAATTCCAATAACGCCAGTAAGGACGACCTTTCCAAAAGACCCCTAGGATTACTCCAATCACAGCATTCATGGAAAACCCAACTAACCCAAAAGGGATGGGAAGTTGGGACTTGAGCAATAAACCGACGATAAGGCACAACACTAAAGCCCAGAGACTAGAGGTCTTCAGGAATACCTGGGACTGCCAACGTTCACAAATATAAACTCCTAACACCCCAACTCCTATAGCCGCAGCCATAAACCAGATGATTGCTAGGGGTCTAGAAAATAGTAGCAGACGGAAAGTTTCTGATTGAGTCAAGACCCATATCAATAAGTTCTCTAGAGCAACTACCAGCACAGTGGTCAAAGCAGCTACTTTCGACAGAGGTAGCCAAGGCTGTTGCTTAAAAGTATTCCAAGGGTCATTCATGCTATGCTTCCTTTGACTTGGTTGATGATTATAAAAAAAAGTGTAGCGAGCTGGAAAACCCTGTCTGATCATGAACTTGCCAATCGTCTATCACCAGGACTATGTCGCACCTCTGCCAGACGGGCATCGCTTTCCCATGCCTAAATTTGGGAAACTCTACCAACTACTGCTACAAGAAGGCATTGCCACTCCTAAACAATTCCACACTCCAGACCTTCCCCCACTCGATTGGCTCCACCTGGTTCACACCCCCGCCTATGTTCAAGCTTACTGTCAAGGTACCCTTGACCCGAAAGCTGTGCGACGCATTGGCTTACCTTGGAGTCCAGCGTTAGTAAAGCGTACTTGTACTGCCGTAGGTGGCACGATTCTCACCGCTAAACTCGCCCTGAGTAAAGGGTTAGCCTTCAATACTGCTGGTGGTACCCATCATGCTTTTCCCAATTATGGCTCAGGGTTTTGTATCTTTAATGATTTAGCGATCGCATCCCGTGTCCTCCAACAACTGGGACTAGTTCAGAAAATTTTAATTGTTGACCTAGATGTCCACCAAGGAGACGGTACCGCCTTTATCTTCCAAAACGACCACACTGTCTTCACCTTTTCCATGCACTGTGAAGTCAATTTCCCTAGCACTAAACAAAAAAGTGACTTAGACGTTCCCCTACCAGAGGGAATGGATGATGATGCCTATCTACAAACTCTAGCCAAGTATCTTCCGGACTTACTCTCAGGATTCAAACCCAATTTAGTCCTCTACGATGCTGGAGTTGACCCCCATGTAGAAGACCGCTTGGGCAAATTAGCCTTGACCGACACTGGACTCTACCGTAGGGATATCCAAGTGTTGAGTACCTGTGTAGCAGCAGGTATCCCAGTGGCTAGTGTTATTGGTGGTGGCTACGGAAATGATTTCGATGCCCTGATCTATCGCCACTCTTTACTTTACCGTGCTGCTCTTGAGGTCTATCGCCAGTGTCAGCTTTAATGGCAAACTAAAGAAGGAGGAATTCTTTGGTCGTAATTTATAAGATTGATAGCTAGGTATAAGTAGATAAACTCCCTAGAGCTACGGCCAACGCTACTCCCCACTCCCAATTTAGCATTCCCCATAAAAAAAACTGTGCTGCTATCCAAAGGCTTTGAAGTAGAAATGTATACCGGCACTCCCGAAGGGGATATTGTCGGTTTTTCCGATCAGATTGTGGCATCCCTCGACGGATTTGTCCGAGAGCCAGATCAGCGCCATGTCGAATATACCACTGCTCCTTTATGTTGCTATGACCGTCTCTTATGTGCCTTAGTGCGTCCTCGACAGCAGCTGCGACAGTATTTAAAAAGCTTGGGTCACTATACACTAATTCCTGGCAGTACCCTGTCCTTAGGTGGAAGCGATCGCTTTTACATTTCTGACCCCAATAATCCTTACTATTCCTACATTGAGACCACCTACGGCACTAAAGTTGTCACTGCCAGCATCCATATCAATGTGGGCATCTCTGACCCAGAAATCCTGATGAGAGCTTGTCGTCTAGTGCGAATGGAAGCTCCACTGTATCTAGCCCTGAGTGCATCTTCCCCCTTTCTGGACGGTAAAACCACTGGCTATCACTCCACCCGTTGGGGAATGTTTCCCAAAACTCCCTGTGATGTTCCTTTATTTGAAAGCCATCGTCACTTTATCCAGTGGACTGAACAGCAACTCGCTGCTGGTACCATGTTTAATCTCCGTCATCTGTGGACCTCTGTGCGCCCCAATGGCAACCGACGCCCCTATGATCTCAACCGCCTAGAGCTGAGAATCTGTGATTTAATGGTCGATCCCATTGCCCTGTTATCGGTTATGGCACTATTGGAAGCACGCCTGATCCAACTGATTGATGATCCCAGCCTTGACCCCCTGGAGATAAGTACAATACCTGCCAACAACCGTTCCGCTGACTTGATTGCCCTCACAGATGCCAATGAAGTGGCTGCGGCTAAATCCAGTTTGGATGCCCAACTGAGGCATTGGCAGGATGGCAGACTAATTCTGGCAAGAGATTGGATTGAGGAACTTTATCAAGAGGTTTGGCCGGTAGCGAAAAAACACGGTTTTAGTTGCTTCCTCTCACCAATTAAGAAAATTCTACGGGAAGGAAACACCGCTTCGCAATGGTTACAACTTCATGGAGTGGGTTTTGAGCCTCGCCAAGTGATGATTCAAGCCATTAAATCCATGGCTGAGCAAGAGTCGCAACTAGAAGATCAACTGTGCCAGTCCCTGGTAGCCTAACTTCCTGGCGTTGCGTCAGTCTTCGAATGAATAGGAGTAGAGTGGGCATCCTGCCCGCACCTAAAAACTCTTAAAATCATTCCATTATTAAGCAACGCCTTTGTTATTAAATTCAACTTAAACAATTAAACTTGTAACTACGAGGGTAGGGCAAATCCTCATTCGCCCTACCCTCTGATTACGAGGCCATTTTTTATGAATTTTTATAAAGTTTTTAGAGTTTTTGTAAAGAAAACCGCCTTAATTGAATAATTTTTTGGCCAGGTGAAATGGTTTGAAATATAAGAATATTTAATATATGGTTCAACAAAAACTAATATAAGAAAAACATATGTGATCTATATCACTAGGTAGAGGTAATCTGAAATACATACAAAACTAGAGACCTTAGCTATGCCTATAGTACTATGACCTAAGATCTATATCGAATGCTCCTCGAACCTCAATCCCTTGAACTCATTCAAATAAATCTTTCCTGACACCCCTTCGCCCACACCCCACACCCCACACCCCACACTCAGTCAAGCGTTCAAGCTACTTGTGACCACTTAAAAAACCAATAGGCGATCGCCTATTGGTTTTTTAATCAGGGGTTTTAGACCCAGATTTGGTATGAATATAGATCACGGTCAAACGTGTTAAGGGTTTCTTGACACTGATACTTTTAACCCGGACAAATCGTGACATCCTGGACGTTTATTACGTCTGCGGAGTCAGATAAGCTGAGTACTACATCCCCGACACTGTCAAGGAAGGTGGTATCCCACATCGCCTTCAGGAAAATCCCGACGGCTCCATTGAAATCTCCCATGGCTAAATCAAGATTATATCCAGGGATTCGCAAGAGTACAAAACTCTTACTGGCTGAGCCAAACAGCCTCTAAACCCTCCCTTCGCCTAGCGGCGACCTAGGAGCATCAAACATCGGGCTTACTTGTTAGTTTTTGGTTCATGTCTTTAGCAGAGGCTTTTCAGCTTGCACATAAACCGCTGCTCTTTTGAGCGCATTAATCGGTGTTCCGATTTATCCATTCTAGCGGATATCATCGGAAAGAACAACAAATCTGGTCTCCAATTCCCCTCCCGTTATAGTCAAAGACTTAGCGGGAGGGGAATTGGAGTTGAAATGATGGTAAAAGTTGTCTTAATCAACCCGCAAATTCCACCGAATACCGGCAATATTGCCCGAACTTGCGCCGCCACCACTACTCAATTGCACTTAGTGGGTCCGTTGGGTTTTGAAATTAGCGATCGCTACTTGAAACGAGCAGGACTAGATTATTGGCCCTATGTAGATCTTAAATATCATGATTCCCTTGATGCATTTGTCAGCTATCACCAGAAGCAAGAGGGGCGTTGGATTGGCTTTACCAAGAGAGGAACATACAACTATATCAAGTTTCAGTTTCAGCCCAAGGACTGGTTATTGTTTGGCTGCGAAACCACAGGTTTGCCTCCCCATGTCTTAGATGCTTGTCAGGCTAAAGTCTTTATCCCCATGACCCAGCCGGGAGTTCGCAGCTTAAATCTCTCCGTCAGTGCTGCCCTTGGCTTATTTGAGGCCAGGCGTCAGTTGGGTTACTTGGAATAGGTGTTTTCTGTGTTAATAATTAGGACTTACTAAGTTTACTTGGTTTCCCCAGTCCTATTTGTATAAATTTTTGATATAGATTTCTTTTGTATAGATTTACTTGTATAGATTTTTCTTATAGATTTAGTTGTATCGATTTACTTGTATCGATTTACGTTTAAGCCTTAACCGTTTAATCCTTAATTAAAGCTTAGCACTTTAATATATCACTCCTGAAATCGGGTGTCAATAGAAATATCGACGGCGACTTTAGTCGCTGTTTCCCTAGTCCTAATTTTGCCGGACTTAAGATAGAAAAATTAAATGGAGAGCAACAGACGCCCCACTCAAAACATACTTATCCCCCTTCAGGGGTTTAAACACCATCAGTAGAGTTCAAATGCGTAATTTCACCTCTACTGATGGTGTCAATAGGAAATGTCTGTATAAATGTGTAATTTTCGTGAAAAACCATCCTTCTCAGTGAATTCCCTAGCTGATCAATCCATTACTATCTCTTTATATTGGGTTAAACTCTGTGAAAACGTTTTGTCGGACAAGTCTGTTTTAATCAGGGAAAGACCTCAAAACCAGGTATCTTTGGGTAAAATCAAGGACTTTCAGCCTACAGCTGACCGGACGCACCTTGGTTTAATGAGTTAGTGTGTGTAAAATTACTCACCAAAAATTAAGCTATCTAGAATACTGAAATTACCAAACACATATAAGAAATTTCTATCATAAAGAGTAGGATTACCGAGAAATTACCGATAGATTTTGCTGATATCAAATGGCGAGTGCTCAATATACGCGCGCCAGCTATCAATAGAGAAAAGGAGGATTTGAAAGATTTTGTGAGCGCACCATCAACTAGCAACCCACCAGGATTAATCTGCCGGTTGATACAGGATTCTACGGTTGTTGTCTTACCCAAAATTCGCGTAGAGTTCATCTGTAACCAGTTAGTTACTTCGAGATTCCCATCGCTGTTTTTATGGCGCTCAAAGAGAATAATCAGCAAATATGCTGGATTTTCTTGGGTTACTGAGGGTGGTTTCCCGGAGAAAGCTTGATTAGCCAGTTACTTTATATGCATATATTATGCAGCATATGCAGCCATCCTGAACCGCAGCCGTGGTAAATCCCGACAATATCTCTGCTATGGGATGTTGTCCACCTAGTGGTCTAAGGATAAGTACCTATCAATGGCTTCAAGGTGTATCTAGCTATTGCCATGAAAGAACAAATTTTTTAGTAGTCATGTGAGCTTGTCTAAATCAAAGAAGCACGGTAATCTTGGCTAAGTCTCCCAAATAGATGTGATTTGGATCACACTTTAGCAGTGAGTCACATCATTGACTGGTAAAAAATAAATCAGGAACTGTTAAGCGCTCGTCAAACACCAGGAGGACGTTTTTGAAAGGAACACTTACTGATAAGGTCAATCATGTTCCGACCTGTGCAGCAGAGTCATCAGATTCGCCATCGAAACTACCTGCAAGTAATCATCCGGTCGGTGCAGCAATTCCCCTTGAGGTGAACCGTAAGGCTCGTACCTCAGCAGCCATGATTGGATTGGCGATTTCCATGGGGGCATCTGGGTTACTATTACCTCAACAGGGTGATGAAGCAATGGCATTCGAGCCAGTTGCTCCTGAGCCAAGTGGGACGAATCTACCAGCAGCCGAATTTAAGGTTACCGCTGTTTCAATCCCCTCATTGCTAAACCCGGCTAAGGAGGGACAAGGGGGTGTGGAATCAAAGCCAGCCTCACCCTCAGAACTTGCGATTCGGCAAAGCCGACGCTACGCGAACGCGAATTTTAACAAGCTCAAAACCGATGAAACTCTCCCAATAGCCAGGAAGTCTACCATTGGTGAGGTTAAGGGTACTGATGTCAAAGCCTCATCTAAGTCTGAGGGTGTAGAGCCAAAACAGTTGCTAGCATCTGCACCAGTCTCAAAATCGGGTAACCTGTCAACGGATGCATCACAAGCTGTTTCCGACAAGACCAATAATCTTTTAAAAGCTAGACAAGACCTAGCCCTCAAGCGCCTTCAAAAACATCGAAACCGTCTGAGCAAAAGTCTGGTTCAGTTGAGGTCCGAGGAGTTTAACAAGTCTTATGAACTGGCATCAGCGACCCTTGGTTCTAGCCCACACACTTTACCCCCTGCAGTGCTAAAACCTGAGGGTTCAGTAACACAAACATCGCAGCCCATTGTTACGGTACCTACAGCTCCGGCGCTGCTCCCACAGCCAAGGCCGAAAGTTGCTGTATCACCAGCCTTAACCCAATCAACTAGATCTGAGCCACTACCAGTGGTCATTCCAGTACCGACTCCAGAAACAACTGTCATATCGGCAGTCAAACCATCAGTTTTCAAGGTCAGTACTCCAAGAATTGCATCGGCTACAACCAAGGTAACTACAGAGCAACTAAATGTACCACAGCCAGTGGTGGTGGGAACTAGGCTGTCATCTACTGGCAACTCTTTTCACCAGGTCAAAGGTGGTGAAACCCTCGATTCTATTGCCCGTAGTTATGGTTTATCCCGCTCAGAGCTAGTCTTAGCCAATCAGCTAGATAATCCTCACCTAATTGAAATTAATCAACAGCTGAAAATTCCTCAATTTAGGAGATTCGATCACCAAAAGTCCTCTTTTACCTTGCTATCTAGCAATAGCCGGAAATCTAAATCTTGGAAGCCAGGAATAGCGCGACCATTGGATTTAGGAACTATCTCTGTTAAGACTTCTACTAGTAGAGATCAAATCACACCCGTATCTATACAGGAAAAACCTAAGGTAAAACCGTTAACTGAGACGATTCTGACTCAATCGACTTCAGACAGTGGTCTGTTAGCTCAGGCTAATTCCTCTATTGAAAATCAGCCCTTAGAGTCTATTAACTCTCAGCGCAACTCCTATGTTGAAAAATTAAGGGCTGATATTCTCAAGATGCGAGAAGAAATCCGGGAGAATAAAACCAGCCCAGAGGAAAACAAACCAATCAACCTAGGAGTTCCTACTAACGAGGCAGTTGCTGAACCCTCAGATAAGGAGTCTAAATCTGTTGAGATCACTCCCCAGTTCAATCCTGAGAATAATCAAGCAAGCGGTACAAAAGAGTGGCAATTATTACCGCAGCCACCGACAGCTCCACAGGCTCCTATTGCTATTCCAAGACCTCAGCTACCTCAGAAAACTAGACGCAGTTCTATTGCCATTCCTGTGCCTCCACCTGAGGTATCACAACCGAGAAGGATAGCTGTAGCTCCTGCCCCACCGGAACGATTTAACCCAATAATCCGCATACCGGTAGGAAAACCTGTTTCACCAGGAGTGCCACCTCTGTCTCAACCAGATATGTACTTGCCAGATAGCCCTAACCGCTTTAACGGATATATCTGGCCAAGTAATGGTGTGCTTACCTCAGGTTATGGTCGGCGTTGGGGACGGATGCACAAGGGCATTGATATTGCAGCTCCCATTGGGACACCGATTATAGCAGCAGCCCCTGGTGTTGTGGTCAGTGCTGGTTGGAATTCAGGTGGTTACGGTAAATTGGTGGAAATCAAGCATCCTGATGGAAGTCTGACCCTTTATGCCCACAACAGCAGAATTTTTGTGCGTCGTGGACAACAGGTTGGCCAAGGTCAACGAATTGCCGCTATGGGTAGCACAGGTTATAGCACTGGTCCTCACTTACACTTTGAGCTTCATCCCAGAGGTCGGGGAGCTGCCAATCCAATGGCCTATTTGCCTAGAAGACGGTAATAAAGTGATTTCAAGGGAAGTATCCCCATCAGGCCAAATTACCAGGTCGAAGGAGGAGACAGAGGTGAAGGGTAAGGTGAGTAAACGGAACTTTCCTACTCTTCCTCACCTTCTGGTGACAATATTTAGTATGACCCTTAGCAGCTTGAGCTAAAGGCAAAGTCTAAGCCTGAAGCCGAAATTACCTTTCCTATTTTTCTTCTACCTTTTCCCTATACCCTTTTACCTGTGCCGTTCCATGGGTGCCCATGCAGTATGCCAACTAAACTTCTGTTCAAGAAATAGGAATTATTTAGATAAATTATTGGCATTGATATGTTATAGTACATAAGGGTTGAAAAAAAGGCTCAGTAGCTCAGTGGTTAGAGCAAGGGACTCATAAGCCCGAGGTCGCAGGTTCAAATCCCGCCTGAGCCATATAAATTAGCTAGTTAACTGGGCTAGCCAACTGGGCTAGTCAACTGGATTGATCAAGAGAACCCTGGTAGTGTTCTCGGATTTCGTTAATCGAAAACAGAGCTTGAAACATTAGCCCAGCCGACTGATAAAGCTCGGCTCCACCTTGCAGTCGGTCAACCAGCGCTATTACCAGCTCTACCTGGTAACCGGCTTCCTTAAGGCGGTCCACGGCTTTCATGGCTGATTGCCCAGTAGTCACAACATCTTCCAATACCACTACTTTGGCTCCTGTGGGCAAAGTAGGACCTTCAATGTATGCCTTGGTTCCATGACCTTTTGGCTGTTTGCGGATAATTAGACCTGGGATAGGGCAGTTTTCTAAGGCAGAAACAATGCTAACCGCACTCACGATCGGATCTGCACCTAGAGTTAAGCCAGCAACTGCTTGAGTATCAGCAGGTAGCATTGAGAATAGCAAACGTCCTATTGCCAATGCTCCTTGAGGATGAAGGGTGACCTGTTTACCATTGATGTAATAAGAGCTACGCTGCCCTGACGAAAGCACAAAATCACCCTCTTGGTAAGCGAGTTGGCAAAACAAATCCAGCAGAAAAGGTCGCAGGGTAGGTAAATCCTTTGGCATGGACAGGGCTTGAGATTGGATGTTCATGAAACTTACTGAAAAAAACCTAGAGTCAAGGTAAAATGGGAGCCTACAAGCTACCATCAAACCGGTTGATTTGGATTTGGTGGGTATTCTTTCACCCGCTGGGGTAGTTTCCCCCTAATATCGGATACTATTGAGGAAAACTACGGGTGATTACGATGCAAATGCGTTGGGCAAAGCTGTTTAGTGTTGTAGTTATAGCAGCCACTGCTAGTCTAGGAGCAGGTGGTGCCATAGCAGAAACTAATTCAGAGGACTTGGAGCCAATTCCTCTAATAACCTTACCTGAGGCTTTTGAAAACGCTTTTTTTGATAACTCTGGGGACTTTTTCGAAAACAGGAGCATCAAGAGTCAAATCGATACAATTTTCGGTTCCGGATGGCCACCTGCGTTTCCAGAACTAGCACTTGAGCGGGATGCTGAGCGTGTCAGTAATCTTTATCGGGATCTACTAGAGCAGCAGGTTTCGAGCGGTCCTGTCATTCGTACTCTGGATTTACCAAACCCCTACAATACTTCCCTACGGTTGCTAGAGCAATCGAGTGATATACCAATCCAAGTGGAAAACCAAGAATTTTTCTTGGCACCGCAGCCCATACCACAGCTGCGTAGATGATGAGTATGGGCGAGATCAGTATGGGGTGATAGTAGTAGCTGACCGCAAGTGTCCAATCCAGGGTGCAGGAGTTGAACCTGCCTAGGGCAAATTATGAGTTTGCTGCCTCAACCGCTCGGCCAACCCTGGGTGATTCCTTTATATTATTATGGTAGCCTGAATCAAGTTATTGCAACACCACTAACTATAAATTCCCGATTTATCCAATAATTCTGAGAACATAAGATAATCTAGCTGTATAGCAGCACTATAATACAGCACGGAACCAGCGGTAATTCGGAATAACGTTAATCACCCTATGAAATTCAACACAACTGTAGCGCTAACCATAGTTCTACTGACAATGATGTTAGGTGCAGGTGTCGTGAGTGCCTTTTGGGGATTCTCTCTCGGTCACGAAGCCCTCAAAGGAGTTACTCAACCGGATACTAACCCTAAGAAAAAGTTGACAGGAAAGAAGGGGTCTTCTTCTGGGAAAGAAGGGGTCTTGATTGTGAGCGAGAAGGATATCCTGGTTAACGTTCACGCCCACATACACAATAAGGGTAAAAATCCTTCGGCTAAGAAAAACAGCCAGAAAACTAAGCAAATTAGTTGGTCTAAGCCCGCTCAGAAGGAGTCGTCGTCTGGTGTATTGACTCAAGAGGCATCCTTCACTCGGAAAAACCCTAAGCTAAATTTACCGGTTAAAAGTCAGGATAAGGGAGTCACCCTAGCGGTAAATTCTGCCAGTGTCCAGGAGGGTTCTTTAATGTTGGATGTCAGCTTGAAGAATCAGAGTTCTAATCCAGTCAGGTTTCTGTACAGCTTTTTGAATGTTACCGATGATCGCGGTCGTGCCCTAAGTGCAATTACGGAAGGCTTACCAGGAGAATTACCGGCTAATGGCAAGGAATTTTCTGGAACAGTGAGCATACCGACAGCTTTACTAGAGAACTCCGAGAAGCTTTCCCTGACACTGACCGATTATCCGGATCAAAAACTACAGTTGAAAATGTCTCAGATTCCTGTAGTTAGATAAGGAAGCAAGTCGAGGGAATGGTTGTTAAGGAGAAAACGTTGAAGCTATGCTAAAAGCCTATGTTGATAGCAAGCAACTAAGGCAGTTTCAGAGTCAGTCTCACGGCCAGTCTCACAGCCAGTTTCACAGCCAGTTTCAGAAATTTCCTTGACTGGCATTCGTGAACTAGCTCAAGCAAATGCTAGTAATACAACTGAAAACCCCATAATACAACTGATAAGTTTTTGATGGTAACCGATAACTCCATACCAAGCTGCCCTAGCTCTAAGAAGATACATCAGAAGGCAACCGTAACCAGCAAAAAATGAAAATTATTTGCTTTTACCTTTCACCTTTTCTATGGTTGCCAACCTGATGGTTCTTCTAACAGTGGATGCTTCTATTAGCCTCTCTGAGGGAGAGGTTTTTCTGGGATTGTTATCAGTGCTACTACTGATAGCCATCAATGCTTTTTTTGTCACGGCTGAGTTTTCGATGGTGGCGGTGCGGCGATCGCGGATTAGCCAATTAGTAGATGCGGGTGACGTGCAAGCAAAGACGGTTCAGGCTTTGCAACAGAGCATTGACCGATTACTATCTACAACTCAGTTAGGGATTACCCTCTCGAGCCTTGCTCTGGGATGGATTGGGGAGACTACCATGGCAACTTTGGTAGCAGCTGGGATAGCAAAGCTACCACTACCGCCAGCTCTAACTCCAGTTATTACCCATTCCCTAGCAATCCTGGTGGCATTTTTCATGATTGCTTATCTACAAATTGTTTTGGGGGAACTTTGCCCCAAATCCCTGGCTTTACTNGAAAGATTGGGTCAAGCTGGCGGTGAACCGCGCCCGTGCCACCGGTGCCTCGGCCGTCTTTTGGCTAGATAAATATCGGGCGCACGACGCACAGCTCATCGACAAAGTTGAAAAATATCTGCCCGATCATGATCTGACCGGTCTTGATATCCACGTTCTGCCACCGGTTGAAGCGATGCGCTTTATCAGCAGCGATCGCCCCCTTGCTAATCTTGAGAAAATGCACCAAACTTATATCTCCACAGGCTAGTACCAGATGAGAAATCAAATCAACTTCAATTTCCGATCGTCCCGATAAATCGGGTAAGAGATGTTGTAGAGACTCTTCAAATTTTTCTGGATGAGCTAGTATCGACGCATCAAAAGCTTTCCAAAGAGAATCCATTGGATCTAATTCATCCTCTAACTGGGTTTGATCGGTATCTATGGTCCCTTTCGAGTGGGTTTTCAGACTTCCCTAAATTTAGATACTAATCAGGAAATTAGTATCTAAATTTAGGGAAGTCTGAAAACCCACTCGAAAGGGACCATAGAGTTGTTGGGTAATACCAGCATTAAGAATACGAGTATCTGCAACTCGGTCGAATAAAAATGGTGATGTATTTCCTAAAGCTACCTGACTATAGCTGATATTAAAACCCGTATAGTCCAGAAACGGTTTAGAAAAATGACCGAATTGCCCAGTTAAGCCAATGTTCCCACGGAGAAACTCTTGAGAATCACCGTTACTATAGGCACTAGCAACACCCGTAATGGATGAATTCAGTTGAATATTGGGAAGCAGTGGTGCTGGTGTATAGCGCATACCTTCTTCAGCAGTTGCTGGCAAGATTTTACCTTGCCAAAGGGGTTGTGTCCAAGTTAAGGTTGCACTCCCTTGATAACGGGTCAAATTAATCCGATTGTTATCCCGAGGTGGCAGAGGTAGCAAGTCTACTCGATCTGTGTTAGCATTAATGCGCTGAACGCCAGCTTGATATCGAATGCTCAAGCCAGTTTGCCCGATGGGAATTGTCGGTGATTCAAATATACCCCCAATACTACTCTGAACGGTTTGGAAACCCAAAGACCCGTTAAAAAGGCGATCGCGGTAGCTAGCTTCTAAGGTCAAGCGATGAGGGTAGGTGTTACCAATAGTTTGTCGGAGGCGCAAACTCCCCCTAGTTTCGTTTTCTAAATCCTCAGGATCCAGACTAGTGAGTGCTGCGGAACCTACTAGTGTAGTGCGTGGACCTAAGGTAGCATCGAGGTCAACAAGCAAACCAAAGTTAGCCGGATCGATTACGCCACCACCTTCTGCATCATTGTTCTCATCTTCATCATTGTCTCCAAGAATAGCTTTTTGAAGAAAGAACTGTGGTGTTAGACTAAACCTGACCGAGGGAGTTTCAACTATCTTGAAGCCACGCTGAATAAACACACCACCCCGGTCGTCATCATCATACCCAAAATCCAATAAACTCGGTTGCCGCTCACGGCGGTCAATCACAAACCGTTCACGAAATGTAGGCAAGGAAAACCCTTGATCAAAAACCAGTCGAGGATTCTTGGCAACTACTTCATCTACTTCTGGGGAAATCCGTCTAAATCGAGCATTTCTGGTGCGCCACTCCAACTCTGGTGGGGAAAAGGGGTCGTTGGTAATTCTGACATTAGTAGCAACTCCTTCTAACCCGTCAAACTCCACCCGGTCGGCTTCATAGCGGAATCTATTGATAGTCCCTTCTATTTCTGGGGATTCTATGGTTGTTGTGCTTGTCCCAGTTTCAGCATTGGGAATAACCCGAGCACCAAACTCAATGGCAAAGGCTCCAGGATTACTAATTCCAGTTAAGGGCTGGCTATTAATAATTCTGCGACTGACCGGTTGAGTTGGGGGGGGTGGCCCAGAATCTGAACTTGCTCTGACAAATTCTCCCCTAGCCTTGAAAACCACACCAGTATCTTGAACAAAATAATACTCAAAGCGCTCTCCCTCTAGCACCTGGTTACCACGGGTCAGAGCCACATTCCCATCCGCAACCACAATCCGAGTAGGCAAGTTGACTTGCAGACGGTCAGCTTCTAGTAAGGCATCTTGGAAGCGCAAGGTAACATTACCCACCGCTGTAATCACTTGTCTGGTTTGGTCATACTCCTGACGGTCTGAAGTCAGCTCAAGTATGTCTAGCTGCTCATTGGTATCGAAGGTAATTGTAGGAGCAGTAACTTCGGAATCTAACTCGGAACCAGATTGGGGTTGAGACAAGTTCTGGTCTGATGGTGGTGTAGTCTCGTCTAGGGAAGCTGGGTTAGATTGTTCAGGGATGATTAACTCAAACTCTCTAGTCTCTCCCCCCCGCTCTTGAGCTATAATGCGCTTGCTTCTAGCAATTGCCAAAGGGCAATTGGAATTGATACTCAAGGATTCATCTGGATTCGGTAAGGTTTCAAGAGTAGAACATGGTTTGGGGTAGGATTTGACAGCAAAGAATCTTTCCTGATTCCCAGGCTCAGGTTTAATCTCAGGTTGGCTATCAGCTTGGCGATCAGGTTGGCGTTGCTCAATTGAAGTCCGATAATTCCCCCCAAAATTGGGGGGTGAGGGGGGCAGGGGACTTTGAACGTTTTGTTCCCCCCAGCGAGGGATTGCTCGCTGGGGGGCTAGGGGGGCGGAATCATACCCAGAATCAGCAACGGGTGTCTCAGAAGTAACCGATGAGGAAAACCTAGGAGAAACCCTAGTCGAAAATTCCGGTTCCAGAGTTGATGGTGCTTCTGGAGTTGGACTCTTGAGTAAGGACGTTAAATCAGGATTGAGTGGTTGCTTGATTCCTAGTTTTAGAAGAGCTTGTTGCCAATGTTGTCCTTGCCCTAGTTGCCAATTGTCTTGGCTGTTTGTTATCCTTGGCAAGGTCTGGCCAACTGCTGGGGAAATGGGTGGACCTAAGCTAGCAGCGCTTTTGTCTGTGGCTAATATTGGGAAAGCCTCAATCTTGAGCTCTCCTGTGGGGTAGGGTTTGAGCAGTACCTGGTTTTGCTGTTTTTGGTACTGTGCCGAAACGGTTATGGTTTGAGATAATTCATCTAGGTGGCTAGTGGTCTGGGAAGGTTTAACGGTTTGAATAATTGCGGGTACGACCGGCGGCTGAACTGGCTGGGGCATTTTTCACTAATTGTCTGGTGTTTTACTATTCAGACCAACAATCCTTGACTCAATCCCCAAGATTGTAGTTCCAAATCGGTTATCGACAAAGACAGCCCATATTACAATAATTAACCACAAATACAAAACCACCCTCCTCTAAGAGCGTGGTTTTGTCTGTATAGTCCCGTGTTAAAGAGCTGTGGCTATCTCTAGTTGGCCGATCGCTATTTACTCGAAATCCTTCCGCTTAGGGTTACGAGATGGATCGTTTGACAAGAATCCAAAGACAAATAAGGCAATAAAGAAGCTAACGACTATATAAACAACGATTTTGAGGGTTACCATGTTGAGTTCTCCCAAGAAGATATGAAATACGGAAGATGAAGAAGTAGGTGAGACATTGGTCTAATGGTGAAAGTTCTAGAATTTGGAATCTAGATCAAAAACCATCTTACCTCGCTACACGATTAACTTCATACTTTTTTAAGATCATACCTAAAGGTGGCTCCCATTTGAGCTTTAATATCCTTAAAACTAATATCAGTGGGTAAGCAGTCAGCGGTCAGCGGTCAGCGGTCAGTGGTCAGTGGTCAGTGGTCAACAGTCAGTGGTCAGCGGTCAGCGGTCAGCTGATTTTATTCAAAAGCTGTTCAGTGTAGCTTGGCCACAGGCCCGAAGCTGATAGCTGATAGCTGATAACTGATAGCTGATAACTGATAGCTCTATGCTTACCCAAAGCCGATGAGCGGATTTGAACCGCCGACCGTTCGATTACGAATCGAATGCTCTACCACTGAGCTACATCGGCACCAGTTTATTAATATAGCAAATATTACTATAGCAATAGCCAATCAGTCAGCTAAGTTAGGGTAAAACATTAATGACAAACTCGAACTCAAAAAATCCTGACCCCAATCCCAAAGTCTCTCGGCCAAAAATAAATCCAGAGAAGTATGCCAGGCTAAAAGCAGAAGCACAACATCCCTACCGAGGCTTAAGAAAGTTTATCTATATTGCCTTCGGTGCCTCTGGTTTTATCGGTGCAATGGTTTTTTTAGCCCAGTTAGCTGCTGGGAAATCTGTAGCTACTGCCATGCCTAACTTGGCTCTGCAAATTGGTGTAGTTATCTTGATGGTTTGGCTATTTCGCTTGGAAAATAAGGCAGAACGAAAAATATAGCAGGAAAACCATGATACTCCTTTGAGCCAAAGAGGAATCTCAGGTATACTAGTAGGAGAAGAGTATCATCAAAGCCATGGTGAGCATAGGCTCTCTTATGGATCCGATTAGGTCACTCCGGCTCAGCAGTTATAAATTTTAGACCGCTTTTTGATTAGAAAGTACACTCAAGAAAAGTTAATTTTAAGCATTTAGCGATCAGCGGTCAGCGGTCAGCGGTCAGCTTATTTTATTCAAAAGCTGTTCGGTGTAGCTTGGCCACAGGCCTTTGGCTGATAGCTGATAAGCGACAAGCTGATCGCTGATAGATTAAGCTTCCTCATCTCCTGCTTCTAAGCTATCCGCTTCCTTGCTATCCATAGGAGCCACTGAGTTAGCTGAAACTACTGCTCCCATGTCGAGTTGCTGACGTACTTGCTGCTCAATATTCTCAGCAAACTCGGGATGTTCAACCAAATACTTAACTGTATTATCCCGACCTTGAGCAATATTGTCCCCATTGTGGCTGTACCAGGCTCCCTTGCGCAGAATGACTTTGGTTTGTTCTGCTAAATCCACCAAACACCCTAAGCGGGAAATCCCTTGGCCAAAAATAATGTCAAACTCTGCGATGCGGAAAGGAGGGGCAACTTTATTTTTGGCAACTTTGACTTTGGCACGAATCCCATATTCGCCCTCGTTAGATTTTTTCAGGGTTTGAATTCGACGAATATCCAGGCGAACTGAAGCATAGAACTTAAGTGCATTACCACCAGTAGTCACCTCTGGGCTACCATAGGTGATGCCGATTTTTTGTCGTAGCTGATTGAGGAAAATAACAGTACACCCAGATTTACCAATGTTACCAGCAATCTTGCGCAGCGCTTTACTCATCAACCGCGCCTGTAAACCCACTTGGTTATCACCCATTTCCCCTTCAATTTCTGCACGGGGTACCAAAGCGGCTACGGAGTCAATAACAACGATATCGACTGCAGCAGAACGAACCAGCTGATCCACAATTTCTAGGGCTGATTCCCCTGTGTCAGGTTGAGATACTAAAAGGTTGGCGATGTCAACCCCCAAAGCGGCAGAGTAGGTAGGATCAAGGGCGTGTTCTGCATCAACAAACGCTGCAACTCCCCCAGATTTTTGCACTTCTGAAACGGCATGCAACGCTAGGGTTGTCTTACCAGAGCTTTCTGGACCATAAATTTCAATAATGCGACCTTTTGGCAGACCACCCCCCAAGGCTAAATCTAGCGTAATTGCCCCACTCCGAATTGTTTCCACTTTCATCCGGGTGGCATCACCCAAGCGCATGATGGCACCTTTACCAAAATTACGCTCAATTTGTTTTAGTACCAGGTTCAGAGCTTTTTCTTTTTCGGGACTGTTTGTGATTGGGGTAGCCATGGATGCCTCAAAAAGTTTACTGTATCGGGACTGGTTAGGTAGTTTGGATTCTAAGTTATCGCTCTATAAGAGCTGTGGTGTGAATTTTAATTTTATTGAAATTAGGGCTCTTTACCGATTTGACTAATACTCTATATTAGGCCAACGGTCAGGTAAATCCCATCCCTTGTTAAGATTGGTGTTGCTCAAGCCTCCTGGATCTCAAATGCAAGGATAAGGCCAGAGTATAATTACTGATCCATTCTAACGGTTGAAAGTCCTTCAGCTCTCTGCAACACTGCTTGGTTAAGCTGGGTAGGAATGTTGAGGAGGATCAGTGACTTGGGTAAATTATAGTACAAAAGTACTTCCTTGTAAAGGAACTAGTCAGATTTTGTCAGTTGCTAAGGGCACGAGTCTTGGCATGGGCTACCCACTAGGAAATACTTTTGTTCAGAATTTAAATAAAATTGGTTACATAGAATCAACAAAACCCTTGTTGAGTCACTAAACAACATTCAACAGCATTATGTGAAAAATTATTAATTTAATAGACGATTAGCTTAACAATGGCCTCATCTCTAATCAATTCCCTATTCTCAGAAGCAATTTTGTCGGTTGCTGGGTTAACCGACTATATCCAAGAGTTGTTAGAGGAAGATAACCAACTCCATAGAGTTTGGGTGATTGGAGAAGTTTCTAGTAGCAACAACCATCCAAAAGGGATGTTTTTTACCCTCCAAGACCCAGATGCCAAAGCTACTATACAATGTGTAGCCTGGAGGAGCCAGTTAAGCAAGCTGGTGCAGGTACCAGCACTAGGAGAACAGTTGATTATTTTGGGCAGCCTCCGAGTTTATCCTCAGCGGGGACAGTATCAGCTAAATGTTTGGCAAGCCTTACCGGCGGGTGAGGGGTTGCAAGCCTTGCGCTCACGCCAATTACGTCAACGATTTGAAGCAGAAGGATTATTTGACCCACAACGAAAGCGCCCCCTGCCGATTCATCCTGAAACTATTGCTGTGGTTACCTCCCCCCAAGCTGCCGCTTGGGGAGATATTAAACGTACACTAAAGCAACGGTATCCTGGTTTACGAGTCTTACTTTCACCAGCTCAGGTTCAGGGGGAACTTGCTCCAACCTCAATAGTTAACGCTATTGATCGAGTCGAGCGGGATGGCAGAGCCCAACTACTGATATTAGCTCGGGGGGGTGGAGCATCAGAGGATTTAGCTTGTTTCAATGATGAACGGGTGGTGCGAGCAATTGCTCAATGCTCAATACCGGTGATCACTGGTATTGGTCATCAACGGGATGAATCCTTAGCTGACTTAGTAGCTGATCACAGTGCTCACACTCCGACAGCAGCAGCGGAAAAAGCTGTACCAGAACTGATTACCCTTTATGCTGAACATCAACAGCGGCGGACTAGCCTTGATCAAGTAGTGACTCAAATCACAGAGGCATCTCGCCATCAACTGCACCATCTACGAACACGATTGCGACACTTAGCTGTAGACCAAAAACTACACCAGGAACAAAATGCGATGGCATTTCAGCATCAGCGATTGTTGCAAGTTACATCAAAGCGTCTGAGCCAAGGGATCCAGCACTGTCAACTTCTCAAGGAAAAGCTCAATACCCTTGACCCTCAAAAAGTCCTACAACGAGGCTATGCACTAGTGCGCACCGCAGACAGAACCATTGCTTCGTCTACAGAAAATTTGACTCCTGGAGAAGAACTACAAATTCAGTTAGATGAGGGTCAAGTTAAAGTCAAGATTATCGAGATTGTTGATAGTTGACGGTTGAGGGTTAACGGTTAAGTTAAAGCTTGTAAGGCTTGCTCTACAATAAGAGCTGCTTGGTCAACTTCACCGGCTGAGACAATTAGGGGTGGAACAAAGCGAACTACCTTTGGTCCTGCTGGTACCAACAACAAACCCCGTTCCATCACAGCTTTAACCACATCCACTGAAGTTAGATCAATATCTGATTTTAGTACAAGCCCATTAATTAGACCCCAACCTCGCACTTCTTCAATGACTTGGGGATATTTTTGAGCGATCGCTCTCAGTCTGGTGCGCAGCTGGTCACCCCGCACCTGAACATTTTGCAAAATATTCTCCTGTTCCAAGGTTTTTCCTACAGATAGGGCGACTGCACAGACAAAGGGATTACCACCAAAGGTGCTAGCATGCTCTCCAGGTTGGAAGATATCACAGAATTTCTTAGACATCATCGCTCCAATGGGAATGCCACCAGCCAATCCCTTAGCACTGGTGAAGATATCTGGCTCTATTCCCAGATTCTGATAGCCCCAGTATTTACCAGTACGACCCATACCCACCTGGACTTCATCTAGAATCAGCAGGATGCCCGTTTCATCACAGATCTTTCTAACTTGCTGGAAGTAGTCTAGGTCTCCTGGGCGAACACCCCCTTCTCCCTGCAATGGTTCGAGCATCACTGCTGCTACTCGCCGATTTCCCTCATCAATATCTGCGATCGCATTTTCCAGTGCCTGAATATCGTTGTAGGGTACGTACTCGAATCCAGGTACCAAGGGGTCAAAGTTTTTCTGGTACTTAGGCTGGCCAGTTGCCGTGATTGTTGCCAAGGTTCGCCCATGAAAACTGGAGTGAGCGCTCAAAATCACTGGCTGTTCAATCTCTAGCACAGTGTGGCCATATTTCCGTGCCAGTTTGATAGCAGCTTCATTAGCCTCCGCTCCCGAGTTACAGAAAAATACTCGTTCTGCACAAGAATGGTCAATGAGCCATTTCGCTAATGCCCCTTGCTCTGGAATGTAGTAAAGATTAGAAACATGGTTTAGCTTTTGGATTTGCTTAATTACCGTTTCTACCACAACTGGGTGAGCATGACCTAAGGTACAGGTAGCAATCCCTGCCACAAAGTCAAGATAGTCTCGCCCGGAAGTATCCCAGACATGGCAACCGGCACCCCGCTCTAAGGCAATAGGAAAGCGTCCATAGGTTTTCATGACCCTAGCATCGAATTCAGTTAGGTCATAAGGTGCACCCCTAGCCGGAGCTGACTCTGCCGGTGGCGAGGGATTGTTAACAATAGTTTCTGGGCTCACGAGCTTAGTCCTTGTGTGATTAGTGAACGGTCAAGGTTGGTTTTCTAGGATTTACCAATCAGCGTATGGAGCGTTATGCCATACTATTTTCAATTGCCCAACGAGCTAATTCAGTACGGTTATGGAGACCAGTTTTCCCTAGCATGTTCGATACATGGCTTTCTATGGTGCGCTGAGAAACATTCAGTTTCTCAGCTATTTCCCGATTTGCCATACCTCTTGCCACGTGCTGGACAACCTTTAGCTCAGTAGGAGTCAACTCAACATCGTAAGGAACTTTAATTTTGGGTGTGCTGTCTGGACCAGAACCTGAGTGAAGGATTAGACGAGACGCTTGCTTGAGGGAGGATTCCACCTGTGCTACCAGTTCTTCTGGCTCAAAGGGCTTCACCATATAAACATCCGCACCTTTATTAAGACCCTTTACGCGATCTTGGCTTTGACCCTTGGCTGAGAGAAAGAGTATGGGAATCCAGCTGGTGCGAGAATCATCTCTGACCTTTTCTACCAGGGTATAGCCGTCCATCTCTGGCATCATTACGTCACAGATAATCATATCAGGAATATCCTGCTCTAAAATGTCCAGAGCTTCTTTCCCATGTTCAGCAGTAATCACTTCGTATCCCTGAAACTCGAGGTAGTCCTTGACTAACAATATGAGGTTGGGGTCATCATCAATCAGCAGCAGTTTTTTTTGCTCTCTTACAGCATTGTCCTTCATAACTGTAACGTTTGTTATACTTTGCTTGCTTAATTTTATTAATAGTGGTAGTACCTCTTGCCTTTTCTTATGCCTGGAAGTTACCAAGCTGCTTTAACTCTCCAACCAATAATCCTACCTCACCATAATTAGGGTTGGTAAGGAAAAGGATCTTAACCTGGTTGGGGTTGGGTACCATTTGCTGCCATTGCCTGGTAGTCTGAAGCAGATGCTTGAAGAGTTTCTGGCAAAGGATGAACTAAAAAAGCATAGTCTTCTAAAACTTGGTTGCCAATAATATGCTCTTGAATAATGCGTTCAATTACCTCAGGGGTAGCATGGTGATACCAAACACCATCTGGGTAAACTACCATCACAGGACCAGAGGTACAGACTCGCAGACAATTAGCCTTGGTGCGAAAAATGCAACTTGGCTCAACCTCCTTGGGCTGGTCTAGTTTTAGCTCTTTTAGGCGTTTTTTAAGATATTCCCAGGATTCAAGGCTAATTTTTTTTGAGCAGCATTTCGGTTTAGTTTGATCAGCACACAAGAAAATGTGGCGCTGAATTTGATTAAGTCCTAAGCTCTTTACGTTAGCGGCTAGGGTAAGTTGTTCCGATTCTCCGAGAGTCGAAGTGTCAGAATTCTCATAATTCTCAGAATTAGATAGTGTAGCTTCAGGCTCAGTTTTGTCTGCTGGCATGAGTTTTAGGGCTTTTGTTGTGTGAGGATGAGTCGAAAGGACGAGAGTAAGAATATATCTGTTATATCTATTTGCTGGTTTTAGTGATCAGTGGTCAGCAGTCCATGGGTTGTAGTTCTGGTTTTTTAATCAATTCCTGGGACTAAGGTCAAACCTTAGATGAAACAGGTACAAGCTACACCATACCGATACGGATACACAGATAATAACCCAAAGCTATATCATCCGTGCATTTGCCATCTGTTAACCTACTATGAGTTCGGGAACCCGTACAGAGGTATTTATTGCCATCTCTTGCTGATTTTGAGTAAATTAGCACTCAGGAGCTGAGAGTGCTAAATCGGCTCAGATGAATCAGATGAAGTAGAGAGGAAAAACTGATATGGCAGCTGTAACTCTGAGTGTTTCCACCGTTAAGCCCTTAGGGGATCGAGTTTTTGTTAAGGTAAGCGCCGCTGAAGAAAAAACTGCTGGCGGTATCCTACTACCGGATAACGCTAAGGAAAAGCCTCAAGTTGGGGAAATTGTAGCGACCGGACCTGGGAAGCGGAACGATGATGGTTCTCACGCTGCTCTCGAAGTCAAAGTAGGGGACAAGGTACTTTACTCCAAGTACGCTGGTACCGATATTAAGTTAGGCAACGAAGAGTACGTTTTGTTGTCAGAGAAAGACATCTTGGCAGTCGTCAGCTAACACCTTGAAGGTGAGTAAACAGCAAACAAGTTGAACCCTTAAATTTTCAACCTTTTACCTTCAACCTTTTACCTTCAACCTTAATAACCCTTAGGAACTGAATTCAAAACCTATGGCTAAGCGCATTATTTACAACGAAAATGCTCGTCGCGCCCTAGAAAAGGGAATGGACACTCTGACTGAAGCTGTAGCTGTCACCCTTGGACCAAAAGGTCGCAACGTAGTGTTAGAGAAGAAGTTTGGTGCTCCTCAAATTGTTAATGATGGTGTCACCATTGCTAAAGAGATTGAACTGGAAGACCACATTGAAAACACTGGTGTTTCTCTGATTCGGCAAGCAGCTTCAAAAACCAATGATGCTGCTGGTGATGGGACTACAACCGCTACAGTACTAGCTCATGCTGTGGTCAAAGAAGGCTTGCGCAACGTGGCTGCCGGTGCTAACCCCATCGCTTTGAAGCGGGGTATTGATAAAGCTACTGCGTTTCTGGTGGACAAGATTGCTGAACATGCCCGTTCAGTAGAAGACTCTAAAGCCGTTGCCCAAGTTGGTTCTATCTCTGCGGGTAACGATGAGACTGTTGGTCAGATGATTGCTGACGCAATGGACAAAGTGGGCAAAGAGGGCGTGATTTCCCTTGAAGAAGGGAAGTCTATGACCACTGAACTAGAAATTACCGAAGGGATGCGCTTTGACAAAGGCTATATCTCTCCCTACTTTGCTACTGACACTGAGCGGATGGAAGCAGTTCTAGAAGAACCTCACCTCCTGCTCACTGACAAGAAAATTACCCTGGTACAAGACCTGGTGCCAGTACTCGAGCAAGTGGCTCGTTCTGGCAAGCCGTTACTGATTATTGCTGAGGACATTGAGAAAGAAGCCCTGGCAACCTTGGTGGTCAACCGCCTACGGGGTGTTTTGAATGTAGCAGCTGTCAAGGCTCCTGGCTTTGGCGATCGCCGTAAGGCTATGCTGGAGGACATTGCTACTCTAACTGGTGCACAAGTAATTACTGAAGATGCAGGTCTAAAGCTTGACAACGCCAAGCTGGAAATGCTGGGTAAATCCCGTCGTGTGACCATAACTAAGGACAACACTACTATCGTTGCTGAAGGTAACGAAAATGCAGTGAAGGGTCGTTGTGACCAAATCCGCCGTCAGATGGACGAAAGCGATTCTTCCTACGACAAAGAAAAACTGCAAGAGCGGTTAGCTAAGCTGGCTGGTGGTGTCGCAGTGATTAAAGTGGGTGCTGCGACAGAAACGGAAATGAAAGACCGCAAGCTGCGTCTGGAAGATGCCATCAACGCTACCAAGGCAGCTGTGGAAGAAGGTATTGTCCCTGGTGGTGGCACAACTCTAGCTCACCTGACTCCTGACCTAGAAACTTGGGCAAACGAGAACCTTAAGGCTGAAGAACTTACCGGTGCTATGATTGTTTCTCGTGCCTTGTCTTCACCTCTGAAGCGAATTGCCCAGAATGCTGGTCAGAATGGTGCGGTGATCGCTGAGCGAGTTAAAGAAAAAGAATTCAACGTTGGCTACAATGCTTCCAATGGTGAGTTTGTAGATATGTTTGAAGCTGGTATCGTTGACCCAGCTAAGGTAACTCGTTCTGCTCTCCAAAATGCCGCTTCCATCGCAGGTATGGTGTTGACCACTGAGTGTATTGTGGTAGACAAGCCTGAGCCTAAGGACAATGCTCCTGCTGGTGCTGGTATGGGTGGAGATTTTGATTACTAAAGCTTACGGAATTAATTAAAGTACTCTAATTGGAGGTGCAACTATTAGCCTTATAGCTCTCTAAACCTTGTCAAACATTATCTACTGTTTTATAATCAACTAAGTTAGTAACTTGTTTAACAAGGGAACACTACCGCCAAACGAAGAACTAAAAGCGAAGGCAGCTGGTCGTAAGTTAAGCGACGTAAAATAATGGACTGAGTGAAGTTACAGTGCGGTTTGAGAGTAGGCACCAGAGCCTCCATTAAGAAAATTAGCGCAATGCTTTTGGCATTGCTTTGTCGGCAACAACCATTAGTTTTAACTAATGCTATACCATCGTCCTATCTGCTTGTGAGTAGGTTTGTACAGGTTAAATGTTGCACTATAGGTGCGCTCTTACCATTAAGAATTAAATTCGCACCGCTTTGGGCGCGCCTTTCGGCAAAGCCGACGCGGTGCGCGTTATGGTCGCACCATTAGCTAGTTACAGCTGCTTCGTTGAAGAAGCAGCTGCTTTTTATTACCCAAACAAACCTAGATTCTCTAATCTAAGAGATACTAGAAACGAGCCTTGCAGCAGTTGAGATGGGACAGTTGCCTATGTCTTTGAAAATTGAATACGGACTCTTCAAGCTTGATTTCACTGACTACCACGCAGTTTTAGGAATTCCAGTTGATGCGGATGTTAAGGCAGTCCGTCAACGCTACCTTCAAATTGCTAGACGTTTGCATCCCGACAGTTGCAAAGCCAGTACCGAAGCGGAAAAAAAACAAGCAAATCTGCTGTTAACACGGCTGGTTAATCCCGCTTATGAACAGCTCTCTAGAGGTCATCGTGACTATGCTGCTAGTCTAAGCCACTTGAGTAAGCGGTTAGGGGCTCAAGGAGATAAAATTTCCCTAGCTAGCGTAACGGCTAAGCAATTATTACAAGCAGGGGCAAATTTAGATAATCTTTACAGAAGCTCAGTTGACCACCTAGCATCAGAGCAATACCAACCCCTTGACAAAGCCTTGGCAAAAATTGCCGAAATCAGTGAACTTAACCTAGTTTATCTGATGTGTAAAAGTAGTAAGGGTGAAAGGGTAAAAACTCCTGTTTCAACCCCTGTGAAAACTCAAGCAACTGGTGTGACCCAGCCAAATCGTCAGACTAGTACCGTTGGCACATCACAGGGAGGGTCGGTTGGGCCTAAGGGAGTATCACGAGTGGATAGCTATATCCGACGTGCTGAAGGATATTTGGTCAAGAACAATTTTGCTGCGGCAGTTCTGGAGTTGCGAGAAGCTCTCAAATTGGACCAAAACAATAGCGACTGCCATAGTTTATTGGGAATTGCTTATTTGAAGCAAAATAAGGGGACAATGGCTAAAGTACACATTAATAAGGCGTTGCAATTGAATCCTCAGAACGAAAGAGCATTGAAGGCGAAACAGCTTATCAATGAATTCACCCTGAAAAGTGGCGGTAACCAGTCAAAGGTGTCGCCTGAAGCAGCTAAAGGGAAACCGTCGAATAAATCTAATGGTGGTGGGTTATTTGGTGGTTTATTTGGTGGAAAGAAAAAGTAATGATTCATCAACCACCCCCAGGGGCAAGGGATTTACTCCCCCTAGAAGTTACCCAAAAACGCTGGATTGCTAACCACTTACAGCAAGTATTTCACCGCTGGAGTTACCACCGGATTATCACATCAACCCTAGAATGGTTGGATACTCTGATGGCAGGAGGAGCTGTCGAACGTTCCACGGTTATTCAGTTGCACGATGCTGAGGAAGGAACGCTGGGGCTGCGTCCAGAATTAACGGCATCCATAGCTAGAGCAATGGTTAGTCGTATTGCTGGCAGTAATAGTGAAGCCTGCCTATCCTTACCCCAGCGACTCTATTACAATGCCAATGTATTTCGACGACCAAGTATAGGTCACCACGGACGTCAACTAGAGTTTTACCAGTCGGGGGTAGAATTATTGGGAGTTGGTGGGCTGTTGGCAGATGGGGAAATTTTGCTGTTGCTAGCCGATTGTCTTAATCATTTAGGGTTACAACAATGGCACCTGATTTTGGGGGAAGCTCGGCTAACGCGATCGCTTTTGTCTCCGTTCCCCAAACCTATGCAAGAAAAGGTTCGTCAAGCCATTGCCTATCTTGACCGGGTTAGCCTAGAAACCTTACCCCTCTCTCCAGAATTGCGAGAGCGGGCATTGTTTCTGTTTGACCTGAGGGGAGACCCTGCTGATGTTTTGCAAAAGGTTGCTAACTTGGATTTAGACTCATCAGAACACGAGATTGTGACCAATCTCAAATCCCTGGTGGAACTTTTAAATAGTAGTTCCCCTAGCCCCTTACCGATCGTTCTCGACTTGACCTTAGTACAAACCTTTGACTATTACACTGGTATTGTCTTTGAAGTAGTCAGTAGTAGCGAGGGCTCTAGCCGAGTTTTAGGTCAGGGAGGGCGCTACGATCAATTGCTGAGTCTATATCATCCTCAAGGAGAAGCCTACCCTGGAATTGGTTTTTGCCTCAACCTAGAAGACCTTCATTATGTCTTACTTTCCAGTAATCAATTACCCACCCAGACACCAGCTAGTGATTGGTTAGTGGTGCCAGAATTTCCCGAGGCTGAGGCAGTGGCTTTTACCTATGCCCAGAAACTTAGAGATTCTGAGCATTTGGTCAGGGTAGAGATGGATTTAGGGGGACGCTCACCAGCACAAATTAGAGAATACGCCCTGGGTCACGGTATCACCTACATTGCCTGGGTACAAGCCGATGGCACTCCTAGGATTGAGACCGTGACTAAGAAAGTGTGAAGTATTTCATAGTTCACACTTGCTACTTCAGTTAACTAATCCTCAGCAAAAACATAGCGATGTAGTTCGCTAGGGTCAGGTTCAGGACTGGCTTGGGCAAACTCAACTGCATCATTAATGACGTCCTGGATTTTGCTCTCAATGGCTTTGAGTTCTTCGGCAGTAGCTAGATTATTTTCTGTCAGGTAACTTGCCATCTTTTTAATGGGATCGCGAGTTAACCAGAATTCCTTCTCTTCTTTGGAGCGGAGTTCATCGGGATCAGCCAGAGAGTGACCTCGGAAGCGGTAGGTCAGGGCTTCAATTAGGGTTGGTCCTTCTCCTGCACGTGCCCGAGCGATCGCTTCTTGGGCAACAGTTCTGACAGCCATTACATCCATGCCATCGACTTCTACTCCAGCCATCCCGAATACACTGGCTTTTTTATAAATTTCTGGCTGGGATGTTGCCCGTTCATGAGCCATCCCAATTGCCCACTTGTTGTTTTCCACCACATAGATAACGGGCAGTTTCCAAAGGGCTGCCATATTCAAACATTCAAAGAACTGACCATTATTGCAAGCTCCATCACCAAAAAAGCAAACGGTGACTTGATCAGCACTCTCATCCCCCAAGGCTTCGCGACGGTATTTACTTTGGAAAGCACTACCGGTGGCAACAGGAATTCCCTCAGCTACAAAGGCATAACCTCCCAGGAGATTATGTTCTTGTGAGAACATATGCATTGAACCACCGCGTCCCTTGCTGCAGCCTGTTGCTTTGCCAAATAACTCTGCCATCACTTCCCGTGCTGGCACTCCTGCACTTAAGGCATGGACGTGGTCACGATAGGTGCTACTAACAAAGTCTTCACCATTACGCAACGCCTTGATGACTCCTGTTGACACTGCCTCTTGACCGTTGTAGAGGTGGACAAAACCAAACATTTTGCCCCGATAGTACATTTCAGCACATTTGTCCTCAAAAAAGCGCCCGAGCACCATATCCTCGTAAAGTAGTAATCCTTCTGCGCTGGTAATGGGGCTATAATCCTCTACTTTAGGTAAAGTTCTTTCCTGAGCCATTAATTTGTCCTATACTTGTCCCAACACTATACTGGCATTTCGCCAAACTACTTGTTTACCCAATTTAAGCAAAGCTATCATAAAGTTTGACTCAAGCCTACAGGGTTTATCTTCCAGGATTTATCTTCTAGGTCAAGCCTGGAGGGAATAGTTAGGTCAAGTTGACTTGAGTTAAAATCACACTACTGCTTGACAACCAATACTCTTTAGTTTAATTAAAGTTAATTAAAGGAGATGATCCACCCTAGTTGCTAGAATTAATAGTGTTTAGGGACTCGACAAAACCGGTTAGCTGCGATACTGTGTCTTTGACAATGACAGATGAATAGCTATAGCCAGTTTAGGGAGTACGATATGGGCTATCATCAACTCATTCAGTTGCTCGAAAAGCTGGGGAAGTGAACCGTGCGCATTCCGCTCGATTACTACCGCATATTAGGATTGCCGATTCAGGCTACAGCCCAACAGCTCAGCCAAGCCTATCGTGATCGTACCTTACAACTACCGCGCCGAGAATATTCGGAAGCAGCAATAGCCTCTCGTAAAACACTCCTTGAAAAAGCCTACGGGGTTTTGAGTGACCCCGAAACAAGAGAGGAGTACGATGCTGGCTTGATTGCCAAAGCTTATCAACTCCAAGAGCAACACCCATCAGTGGCGGGTGCTCCTGGTACTAATCAAACAGTAACAGGTGAAACCGTCGAAGCTCACACTCCTACGATTGAAATTGATAACGACCAATTACTCGGAAGCTTACTGATTCTTCAAGAACTTGGGGAATACGAACTGGTTCTAAAACTGGCGCAACCGTTACTGGAAAAAGGTGACAGCGTTGGATTAAGTCAGGGGAAATTGGGGGATCCCCAACTTGTTCAACCCGACGTGGTTTTGACCTTAGCTATTGCCTGCTTAGAGCTAGGTCGAGAGCAATGGCAGCAAGCGGAGTATGAAAACGCAGCTATGTCCCTAGAAACTGGACAACAATTACTTCTACAAGAAGGCTTATTTCCGAGTGTTCGAGGGGAAATCCAGGCAGACCTCTATAAACTTCGCCCTTATCGCATTTTAGAATTATTAGCCCTGCCAGAAGAAAAAGCCATTGAGCGGCGCAAAGGCTTGCGGTTGCTCCAAGAAATGTTACAGGAGCGTCGAGGTATCGATGGCACTGGTAATGACCAATCTGGTTTAGGGATTGATGACTTTCTCCGCTTTATCCAACAGTTGCGAGGCTATCTTACCTCCAACCAACAGCAAACCTTATTTGAAGCTGAAGCACGACGCCCTTCAGCAGTTGCTACATACCTAGCTGTTTACGCCTTACTAGCAAGGGGATTTGCTCACAGAGAACCAGCTTTGATTGCTCGTGCCAAGAAAATGCTGATGCGTTTGGGTAAGCGGCAGGATGTTCACCTAGAACAAGGGGTGTGTGCTCTGCTTCTCGGCCAAACGGAAGAAGCCAGTCGTGCCTTGGAACTGAGCCAGGAATACGAACCTCTAGCTTTCATTCGGGAACATTCTCAAAATTCCCCAGACTTATTGCCAGGATTATGCCTCTACGGAGAGCGTTGGCTACAAGAATCTGTATTTCCCCACTTCCGGGATTTGGCGAATCAAAAGGTCTCTTTGAAGGAATACTTTGCTGATGATCAAGTACAAGCCTATCTAGAAAATTTACCAGATTCATCTGAGGAAACTAGCAATCAGTGGACGGTTGTACCTTCCCAAACAACCAGCTATGCAACGGTAGGCTCTTCTAAAAGCATCCTGGGGCAAGAGAGATTCAGCAATGGCCAAGGCTCACAGACAACGGCAGAACCAGTAACGGTGGGGTCAAGGTGGCCAAGTGGGGCGTTGGCAAACGGTGTTAGTCAAAGCAGGGTCAATAGCGATCGCTTCACCACTAATGGGGTATCAACTTTGCCTACAGCTCAAGGGATGTCCCACTCATCAAATGGCTCAGAAGCACAAACTCATCAGGACTTAGAGTCAAAAACCACAGGCTTGCGGAGTCATGGGCGGCGTCGTAGGCGTCAATCCTTAGGTAGTTTTATGGGTGGGGGCAAGTCAGGCAAAACCCTCGATAGTCAAAATTCAACTGCCTCAGGTGGTTGGTCTAGAGGCGGTTCTTTGGTCAAAGACTCCTCAAGTCAGCGGAGCAGTCTGAATCATTCATCCCCTGATCGTCTTGAACATTCACCAGAGCGATTCAAACCAGGGACTAAACTAAGACGTCTGATTTTCCTGAGTCTTTTAGGTTTGCTAGGACTGGGCATCCTGCTGATTTTGCTCAATAAAGCTCTTAAAAGTTTGTCAACACCACCCTTAGAGGGAGAACAAGCTTTTGTGCAGCTTGACCAACCTCCAGTCCCGATTCCTCCGAGCGGCAGTGAGCTGATCGCTCCAAGTGGTCCTCTAAATCAAGAAACGGCTCAGCAAGTCATCGAAACCTGGCTAAACACTAAGAAACTTGCCTTTGGAGAAAAACATGACGTAGGGCAACTTAATAAAATATTAGCTGAGCCAGCTCTGTCTGTCTGGCTCAAAAGTGCTAAAGCGGCTAAAAACAATAACTCTTACCGGTTCTACAAGCACAGCGTCAAAATTAACTCAGTTGAGACTAACACATCGAATCCTAATCAAGCTGTGATAGATGCTGCGGTCAAGGAGGAAGCAAAGGTATATCAAGATGGTATTCTGAGTCCGGCAGCTTCGAGTAATGACAACTTAAGAGTCAAGTATGAGTTAGTACGCCAAGGGGGTCAGTGGTTAATTAAAGGTTGGATGGTAAGATAACTAAAAACATATCTGACCAGTTAATTCCTGTCGAAAAGAAAAGGGAAAACTAATGATTATTCCTGTCGATGATTGATGATGCGATTAGCTTTGGCTTGCCACTTTTCGCTCACCGCTGAGGAAAGTAGTCATATAGTGTTGCTTATCATCAATCCTGAGAGATAAATGATTAATAAGGAATTTCAATGATAAGTAGATCAGAGTTTTATCCTTCTTGGCTACAGATCATTTATGGTAGCTAAGTTGATAATATTGATGACTGAGTCCTTAGGTGCGCTTGACCTATTAAGAATTAAATTCGCGCTTTGGTGCGCGCCTCCTAGGCCGGGGAACCCGGCCTAGGGTCGCGCCTTTCGGCAAAGCCGACGCGGGGCGCGTTCGGGTCGCACCTGAGGAGTGATGTGATAATTTCATGACATTTTGAGTCCATATTTTCTGGTAAATGCGTGAATTTACCGAAAATCGCCTGATTTACCCCTTGACCTGACCAAAAAATTCCTTGTTATATATAGTTGTTCAGAGGATCCCATAAAAATGTTGGTTTGTTAGTATTTCACCAAATTATCGATGGCTGACTTGAGCATATTGTTGGTATAAAAAATAACTGAAGTGTCGCAAGGGTAGACGGGCAATTTCCATTAAAGTCTGGGAATCAAGAAGGATAAAAACTTTAGTCAGGTCTGACCTAATGGTAAGTTTCATAGCAACCAAAACTTTTTTTAATTAGGTGCGCTTTCCGTAATGGCGTTCGCGTAGCGTGACCTACGGTCAAGGGATTGCTCGCCATCACGGGTCGCACCTCAAGATTGACATCAGTAATCTATCAGGCAACCTAACAACGTATAGAACATAAATCATGGCAAAAGAAGGAACTCCCCTAGAAGAAATGACTCTACGGCAATTACGTAGAGTCGCGAGTGAATATGGTATATCTCGATACAGTAGAATGCGGAAAGCACGCTTATTGGCGGAAATTCAAGCAATAGAACGTCACAAAAGGTCTACCACTCCATCGCCGATAATTGAGGCACAACCGAATGTGGAATCAACCAAGTTTGAATTAGCTCAAGAAGAGCCGACTAGTGATACTCTAGTTTCTGTTGATGAGGGATTAGCAGAGCTACCAGAAGGTTATGGTGAAAGCCGGATTGTCCTAATGCCTCGTGATCCACATTGGTCTTATGCCTATTGGGATATTCCCTATGAACATAAACAAGAACTGCGCTCTCATGGAGGTCAACAACTCGCTCTAAGGCTCTATGATGTTACCGCAATCAAACTGGATTATCAAAGTCCCCATAGTATCCAAGAATATCCCTGTGATGAGCTAGCGCGAGAATGGTATCTACCCATGCCAGTTAGCGATCGCGATTATTTAGTTGAGATTGGTTATCGCTGTGAAGATGGTCAATGGCTAGTTCTGGCTCGTTCAGCACCTATCCATGCCCCCCCAGCCTATCCCTCTAAATGGATGGAAGACCAATTCGTCACGGTCAACTGGGATGATAATCTACAGGGTAAGACTGTCCTAAAACTTGTGCCGCCTAGCCAGACAGCTAATGGGAGTAGCTCGGAAATTCCTGATCGACCTATCTATGGGGAAATCTTTGGCATGACTCAATCTGTGGAAGCTGAGGGAGTAGCTGGTTCTCTTTATAGTTCTATGCAGCAACTACCAAGGTCAGTAATAAGTTCCAATGCTTTCCCTTCGGGTATTGGTAAGTGGGTTTCTCCAAACATGTCGGGAGCTGGTTTCAATGCTTCTGCTCCCCCCGCTCGTTCTCCGGAATTGTCCTTAGTCGTAGATGCTGAGCTAATTATCCATGGTACCACTGATCCTCGTGCTTCCCTTACTATTGATGGACGTCCGATTAAGATTAACCCAGACGGTACCTTCAGCTTCCAGATGTCTTTCCAGGATGGTGTGATTGACTACCCAATCATGGCAGTGTCAGTGGATGGCAAGGAAACTCGCTCAATCCATATGAAGTTAATCCGCGAGAAGCCATCATGCCATACTGATATCGTGTTCAGTTGAAGAAAATTTGTGAGTGCAGTCCCCACCCATAATTTACACCTATACTTTATAAGTTGGGTGGGGTCAGCCAAACCAGCTTTTACCGAAGCGAAGCGTCAGCTTCTATGGTACGATACCATTAGCAGTTCAACGACTCAGGGTTGATGAGGTTAGTAGACAGTAGGCAAAAGTATCACAAAGCTTGCCAAAACCTCAAGTAATTTGCTATACTTTAACTATGAAATTAGTGCCATGACCTTGTCTCACAATTAAATAAATTTCCCGAAAACCAAGGGTTTTGTAGTGACATTGGATCTGGTTGACGCACTTTTATGATGGCGCACGAGGAATATTTCTTCGTGCTTTGGGAGATACCCCCTGGCTGAGCAATCAGCTTGCATTGGCGGGCTAAAGTTTCTCTTGGTAGACTTTGGTAGCTAAAAAGTATCGGTTCTGAATCTCCTTGTATTTATGGGTTCGATAAAGTCAAACATAAATATGCTATAATCTCAAAGTTTTATAGTTACCAGGATCAGTTGTAGCTTTTGATACCAATAATCTAATAGTTAGTATAGCTAGATACTAACTATTTGTATATAGTTCAAGAAGCAGCATTGACCTATAATAACCTGAGAATTCACACTTCATACTTCTAAGGAGTTCCCCCGACACTAGCCGGGGGATTTTTTTGCCAAGAGTCAATAGGTGCGCTTGACCCATTAAGAATTAAATTCGCCACGGGTCGCACCTGAGGGAGTGACAAGCAGGATAAAAACTAGACCGGGTGTGGGTTGTGGACTGAAAGGATTTGGGGAAAATAGGAGTCAGTTCCCTGGTTCTAGTCACGCCAAGAATTTGACAAAACTTGCCTTTTCCCATCCCTCTTAAGCCGCGAAGCTCAAACTAGTTAGGTGTGCTTTCCGCATCTAATTATTAAATTCGCCACGGGTCGCACCTCAAGTGTGATTAATTGGTTATGATCGCAAGTGGTTTGAAGAGAATAACAACTCATCTCAAGTCTGCTTGATACCAAGTTGCGGTCAAACGTACAACTTTCTCTTCCGCCAATTTCCCCATCTCCCCATCTCCCTATCTCCCTATCTCCCTATCTCCCTATCTCCCTATCTCCCTATCCAACCAATCTACTATCTTTGAATGCAACTCGGTATGAATACCCACGGGCTAGACTGACACCGGAAAACCCACCACACGGTCAGACAGGGTAGAGATTTTGATTATGGGTAATTAAACGAATTTGATATAAGCTATAACTGCGAGAGACGATGGTGATAGTTTTTTGTAATTTTTGAACTAATCAGGGTTAGGCTTTTTAGTGGCGTTTACGTTTGGACCATTCGTTGTCACCCAAAATCCCTAGATATCCGGCTCTTCCGTTTTGAGTATGCTAAATTATCACAAACCCAATCTAAACTGTTGATACAATAAGGAGGTTGTGGGTTTAGCTAAAATTTTATAGTAAAAAATAATTATCAAAACCTTAAAGCTATACATGATAGTAATTTGAGTTCATCAAAGCTAACAGTTTAGCATAACAGGTACGGAAGAGCCAGATATCCCCACCCAAGGAGAATAAAAAACCCGATGCGCTCGAAGATCGGATTGCTTTGGCATCAGATGTTAATTAAAATTGTGCTTATAAAGTATTTATTAAAGAAATTAATATCAAATAAAAATAAATTTACACCGTTGTATTTAATAATTGCCTGGACCAGTTGTAATGATGCCCTAGCAGTAACCCTAACTTCTTTGCCAAGCAATCATAGATCTCTAAGAGCAAGTAACCTTCTGCTTAAGCAGCAGGAGAATAAAACTGCTCAGGAGTCAGTAAAATTGGTTGATGGAAATTATCAAAATCAGATAGGTGAACTATTAGCGCCCATACTATCAGATTCAGAAGGACCAGTTCTACTAGAGACTAAACCCAATACACCTGCTAGACTAACTGCTTTTGACTCTAAAACCATTCAAGTTGATAAAATCGAAGTCATTGGCAGCACCATCTTTTCACCAGAGCAGTTTCAGCAGATCATACAACCCTATCTAGGACGCTCCCTGACTATTGAACAACTAAGAGAAGTCGCGGATGATATTACCACCTTTTACCTCAAGCAGGGCTATATTAACACTAGAGCAATTCTTCTTGCCGATCAAACAATTGACATTACCAAGGGCATTGTTACAATTCGTGTCATAGAAGGGGGTATAGAAAAGATCGAAGTTGAAGGAACACGCCGCCTCAATCCCAACTATATCCGCAGCCGTGTCCAGTTGGGGACTGGAACACCATTCAATACTACTGATTTGGAAAACCAATTACGATTGTTACGGCTTGACCCAAAGTTGGACAGCATAGAAGCCAGCCTGCGCAAAGGAACAAAAGTGGGACAGAGCATTCTGATTGTTCGTGTTGTGGAAGCTAATCCGTTTGAAGGAAGTGTAGGGGTTGATAACTACTCACCTCCTAGTATTGGTTCTGAACGAATGAGCTTTAATGTTCGCCATCTCAACCTAACTGGCAATGGGGATGAAATTTCCTTCACTTATCGTCGTTCGACCACTGGCGGGTCTAATATTTTTGATTTTGGCTATCGCTTTCCCCTCAATCCCCGCAATGGTACCTTAGAACTGCGAACAGTGATCGACCGTAATCGGGTGACTCAAGCACCATTCAATGTTTTTGATATTGAGGGAGAATCTGAGCTGTATGAAATTCGATTTCGTCAGCCGTTGTACCGTACACCTCGGGAAGAATTTGCTCTGTCTCTAGGGTTCAGTTATAGAGATGGTCAGACTTTTTTGGGTGATGAGCCTCTTGGGTTTGGCTTTGGTCCAGATCAAGATGGCTCGACTACCCTGAGCGTGATTAAGTTTGAACAAGAGTATCTACGTCGGGATTTGGAGGGAACTTGGTTTTTGCGATCGCTTTTGAGTCTGGGAACTGGCTGGTTTGATGCCACTATCAACCCCGATCCTATACCTGATGGACGCTTTTTTCGCTGGCTAGGCCAAGTACAGCGGTTGCAGATTCTCTCAGAGGATAATTTCTTAATTATGGGAACCGAGGTTCAGCTTACCCCCAATAGCCTATTGCCTCCCCAACAATTTTTGCTTGGCGGTGGTCAATCCCTGAGGGGCTACCGTCAAAATATTAGAGCAGGGGACAATGGATTACGATTCTCTATTGAAGACCGTATCACTTTACATCGAGATGTAGACGATCACCCCACATTACAACTAATTCCGTTTTTCGACATGGGTTATGTCTGGAATAACCCTGACAATCCTAATACGTTACCGTCACAACGGTTTTTAGCGGGTATTGGCTTAGGGCTAATTGTGCAGCCAGTGACAGGGCTTAATCTGCGACTTGACTATGGCATTCCTCTGGTTGATTTGGATGATCGCAGTAACAATGCCCAGGATGAGGGCTTCTACTTTAATGTTCGCTATCAATACTAAACTATTTCAACTCTGACGATTACGGTGAATGGGCAACCGTGAGCGTCAACAGTCAATAAAACTTGATCAAATACTGACTAAATTACTAGGATTAGCGCCAACTGCCTATCTTTAGAATACAGACTTTGAATAGAAGAACAGATGTTCACTTCCTACATCGGGTGCTATGTTGCTGCGCTAGATTCGATTATAGTCTTGGTTTCCAAACTCCCTAGGAAATTTTTATGATCGAATGAATATCATCTAAAAGCAAACATTCCCGGTGAATCCATTGACCCATTCTAATTTATTGCCTGACCCGTTAAAAGCGTGGTACACCCAATCTGTCGAAAATTCTCTAGCAGAATCCGGCTGTGACCCTCAAGCCGGTTTGACCTCTCAACAGGTATCACAGCGGTTGGAATACTATGGCTTAAATGAGCTAGAGGAAAAAGCAAAGCGCAGTTCCTGGGCAATGTTCCTTGATCAATTCAAGGACATCATGCTGCTGATGCTGATTGCAGTAGCGATAGTTTCCGGGATTTTAGATCTGATCAATCTGCAACAAGCCTCAGAAAAGGCGAGTGAATTCCCCTTCAAAGATACGATTGCTATCCTCTCAATCGTGATTCTCAATGGCATCCTCGGGTATCTCCAAGAAAGCCGTGCTGAAAAAGCCCTAGCAGCCCTGAAAAGTATGGCATCCCCTAAGGTACGAGTGCTGCGGGATGGTCGTACCTTAGAGGTAGATAGTCAACAGCTTGTACCAGGGGACATCATGTTGCTGGAAGCTGGGGTACAAGTTGGAGCAGATGGTAGGCTAATCAAGGCATCGAATTTGCAGGTCAGAGAATCTGCACTGACTGGGGAAGCTAATGCTGTCAATAAAACCGTAGAGGTGGAGCTATCGGAAGATACTCCCATAGGCGATCGCATTAATTTAGTTTTTCAGGGAACTGAAGTTGTCCAAGGCAGAGGTAAAGTCCTAGTTACTGGTACTGGGATGAATACGGAACTGGGTAAAATTGCCCAGATGCTACAAGGGGTGGAAAGTGAACCGACACCTCTGCAACAGCGCATGTCTCAGCTGGGAAAAGTCTTGGTAACCGGTTCGCTGTTGCTAGTAGCACTAGTAATTATCATTGGCTTGGGCGTAAGCGGTTGGGACTTGAGTGTGTTCCAACAACTGGTAGAAGTTTCTTTAAGTATGGCAGTTGCTGTAGTTCCAGAAGGCTTGCCAGCGGTGGTGACTGTTACCTTAGCCCTAGGAACCCAGAGAATGGTACGCCGTCATGCTCTAATTCGCAAACTACCAGCAGTGGAAACCTTAGGAAGTGTGACTACCATTTGTTCTGATAAAACTGGTACCCTGACCCAAAACAAAATGGTTGTGCAACGGGTGGATACCCTCAACACTAGTATTCAGGTGACTGGGAATGGTTATGAACCTGTAGGGGAATTTCTCCTAGACAATCAGCCCATTACTACAGAACAGTATCCTGAACTCGAACCCCTACTTCTAGCTTGTGCTCTGTGTAATGATGCCATCTTGCAGTATGAACAGGGGGAGTGGAAGATTTTAGGAGACCCCACAGAAGGAGCATTAATTGCTCTGGCTGGTAAAGGGGGTGTAGATAAGGAACCCCTGAGTCAACAGTATTCTCGTGTGGATGAAATTCCCTTTTCCTCTGAGCGCAAGCGTATGAGTGTGATTTGTCAGTGGGATAGTTCTCCAGATAACTGTGAACCTGCTAACCTAGCCTACTCGAACCCCAAAGGCGAACAACCTTGGCCTTTCGGCCACGCTACGCGAACAACCGAGAACCCACAACTGACCGGTTACATGATGTTGACCAAAGGGTCTCCAGAATTGGTGTTAGAGCATTGTACTTCATCAGTACATAATGATGACTTAGCAGGAGGAACTCTAGGGTGTCAACCCTTGACAGAAGACCAGCGGCAACAGATTTTGGAACAGAATAACCAAATGGCAGGGGCTGGTTTGCGAGTCCTAGGTTTTGCCTATAAATCCCTAGATAGCTTATCAGCTCCAGAAGCAGACCATGAAACCTTAGAGCAAGGGTTGGTGTGGTTGGGGTTAGTGGGAATGTTGGATGCTCCACGGCCAGAGGTACGAGAAGCAGTTCAGCGGTGCCGGAATGCTGGAATTCGTCCGATTATGATTACCGGAGACCATAAACTTACCGCTAGAGCGATTGCCCAGGATTTGGGAATTGCCAATCACACTGATCAGGTACTGACTGGTCAGCAGTTACAAAAGCTCTCCCAACTCGATCTAGAGGGACAGGTAGACCAAGTCAGCATTTATGCTCGTGTTGCTCCTGAACACAAACTCAGAATCGTTCAGGCACTCCAGGGTCGGGGTAAATTTGTTGCGATGACGGGAGATGGAGTGAATGATGCACCCGCTCTCAAGCAAGCTGACATTGGTATTGCTATGGGAATTACCGGAACCGATGTCAGTAAAGAAGCCAGCGATATGGTGCTTTTAGATGACAACTTTGCCACCATTGTTGCTGCCACAGAAGAAGGTCGGACAGTATATGACAATATTCGCCGCTTTATTAGATACATCCTGGGCAGTAACATCGGTGAGGTATTGACTATTGCCGCAGCCCCGATCATGGGATTACCAGATGTTCCCCTCACACCCTTACAAATTCTCTGGATGAACCTAGTCACTGATGGTTTACCCGCTCTTGCCCTAGCTGTGGAACCAGCAGAACCCGATGTGATGAAGCGATCGCCTTTTAGTCCTCGGGAAAGTATTTTTGCCAGAGGGTTGGGGTCTTATATGGTGCGCATTGGTATTGTTTTTGCCATTTTCAACATTACCTTAATGGCAATCGCCTACGGATACTTCCCTCACTGGAAGACAATGGTATTTACTACCCTATGTATTGCTCAAATGGGCCACGCCCTCGCAGTCCGCTCCAACAAACGCATTACTCTGGAATTAAACCCATTATCTAACCCTTATTTGCTGTTGGCAGTTACTGTGACTACTCTCTTACAGCTGCTACTGGTTTATGTACCCTTTTTGCAAGACTTCTTTGGCACTGAGCCTCTGACTATGATGGAATTTGCTGTCTGTCTTGGCTTTAGTACGTCACTGTTTGTTTGGGTTGAGCTGGAGAAATTATTTATTCGTTGGTATAGCAAGGGAAAAGTTCAAGGTTAGTCGGTTGGGAGGTTGGGAGGTTGAAGGTTGAACGCGAACGCGTGGCCAAAGGCCAAGGTTGGGAGGTTGAAGGTTGGGAGGTTGAAGGTTGGGAGGTTGAAGGTTGAACGCGAACGCGTGGCCAAAGGCCAAGGTTGAAGGTTGAACGCGAACGCGTGGCCAAAGGCCAAGGTTGAAGGTTGAACGCGAACGCGTGGCCAAAGGCCAAGGTTGAAGGTTGAACGCGAACGCGTGGCCAAAGGCCAAGGTTGGGAGGTTGAACGCGAACGCGTGGCCAAAGGCCAAGGTTGAAGGTTGAACGCGAACGCGTGGCCAAAGGCCAAGGTTGGGAGGTTGAACGCGAACGCGTGGCCAAAGGCCAAGGTTGGGAGGTTGAAGGTTGCTGGTTGAAGGTTGCAGATTGAAAGTGAAATATTAAACGGTTAGAGATTTTTTTAGTTGATATCAGACTTCTCATCTTAAGGCTGTTAACCTATTCACCTAGAACCTGCTAACCTAGAACCTGCTCACTTTCAACCAGCTAACCAACCCTACAAGAGATGCCTTGGGCAAACAACCTCTTAACCTTTAACCTCTTAACCTTTAACCTCTTAACCTTGGCCTTTGGCCACGCGTTCGCGTTCAACCTCTTAACCTTGGCCTTTGGCCACGCGTTCGCGTTCAACCTCTTAACCTTCAACCTCTTAACCTTCAACCTCTTAACCTTCAACCTCTTAACCTTCAACCTCTTAACCTTCAACCTACTAACCTTGGCCTTTGGCCACGCGTTCGCGTTCAACCTTCAACCTGCTAACCCCCAACCTGTAACCTTCATTGGATGTACCTTAAGAGCCTACACCTGCGACAGTTTCGTAACTACAGGGATTGCCTGGTTAACTTCGATGCTCCCAAGACAATTTTACTGGGTAATAATGCTCAGGGGAAATCGAATCTACTAGAGGCAGTAGAGTTGCTCTCTACCCTAAAGAGTCATCGGTCAGCACGCGATCGCGAATTGGTCTTAGAAACTACTCCCATTGCGGAGATTCGGGCTACTCTAGAACGAACCTATGGTTCAGTAGAACTAGGATTAACCTTGCGCACTCAAGGACGACGTACTGTTGCTCTCAATCAAGAATCCTTACGTCGGCAGTTGGACTTTTTAGGTATTCTCAATGCGGTACAGTTTTCTAGCCTGGATTTGGAACTGGTGCGAGGAGCACCAGAACGGCGTCGCGCCTGGCTCGATTCGATTCTGACTCAGCTCGAACCAATTTATGCCTACATTTTGCAGCAATATAACCAGGTATTGCGACAGCGCAATGCTTTGCTCAAAAAAATCCGTAAACTTCAACAAGAAGGGGAAGTTGATGCATCGGTATCCAACCAGTACAATGCCGAGCTAGGGTTGTGGGATGCCCAACTGGCTACTGCTGGCTCACGAGTCACCCGCCGTCGAGAGAGAATGCTAAAACGGTTAGCTCCTTTAGCACAAGCATGGCACGCTAGTATTAGTGGCAAGACAGAGGTATTGGATATTACCTATGCCCCTAATGTCAGTCTTTCCAAAGATGACCCCGATCTAGTCAAGCAGGCTTTTCTAGAGAAAATCCAACAGTACTCTATTCCTGAATTTCATCAAGGGAGAACCCTAGTCGGTCCTCATCGGGATGAAGTACAGTTTACCATTAATCAGACTCCAGCCAAGTCCTATGGTTCTCAGGGTCAACAGCGAACGTTGGTATTAGCGCTTAAGTTAGCTGAATTGAAGCTGATTGAAGAGGTGGTGGGAGAGCCACCTCTGTTGTTACTAGATGATGTATTAGCTGAACTAGACCTGAATCGGCAAAATTTATTGTTGGATGCTATTCAGGATCGGTTTCAGACTTTGATTACTACTACTCACTTGGGAGCTTTTGATTCCCAATGGCTGAATTCGTCTCAGATTCTTTCAGTGCAAGCAGGACAGATTAAAAGGTTGGAAGCTTGATGGTTGATGGTTGATGGTTGCTCGGGAAAACTGCTTTTACACTTTGTTATTAAGCGTTGCAGCAACGCCAGAAATTTTGTAGTTCAAAGGGTTGCCAGATTTTTTTCTAGCAACAAATACAGTATCCAAGTTTTTCTAATAGGATAGCTTGTATTGATTGACTGATAATGCTTCTGGAGATTGGCTTCCCAGAGAGTGACAAAAGAGGGATAGTATAGCGTTTCTAGGACTCATGATCGACAAAGGGATCCCCCTAAATCCCCCTTAAAAAGGGGGACTTTGAGGTTGAGCAGTGTACCTCATAGATGAAATAAACGCTAGAGCTTAATTTTGCTCATTAACCTACTTTTGTTCCTCTGTTTTTGGAGCTACCATAACTGATGCTCTTTCATATACTCTATCTTCAACAAGATAAGCTGGAAATATCGTTAGTTCTATGGTTCCTTCTTCCTCTCCGAGAATATCTTCGTGTTTTTCTTTGTCGAAGGGAGTACCTTGATCATATATTTCTAATCGTCCAGGGGAATCGGCAATTGTAATATTGTGTACTAACTTAAGACCTTGTTTGATTAATTTATCAACTTCTTCATCAATTTTAGAAAAGTCAGGTGATTGCTGATTCAACGTTTTTTTCAATGTAGAGTAAATGTCTTCTCGTACCTGATCAGTAACTTCTTGTTTAATATTTCCTTCAGAGTCTAAAGGAGTCTTGGTATCATCTTTATTTTGCACCAATTTTAGTATTTCTTTGACAAGCTCTTTTACTTTAGCACTTGAATCAGCAGATTGCTCTGTCAAATTTACTCCTTCAACATCTGATAAAGCTTGAATGACTTTTTGTGTTACTTGCGTTAATTTTTCCTCATCTTTATCACTCCTAAATAATTTCAAACCTTCATAAAGTATTTTTTGAGAGAGGATCGATTGTATTTTTGATACTTCTTGTCTACGATTATTTTTTAACGATGAATCAAATTCGGCTAAAAAGTTAAAAATAGTCTTGCTTACAGGATGAAAAGTTTGACTTTTTTGTGTTTTGTATTGTTGAAAAATTTCATCATTACGAGGATTTTCACTAGATAAATTGACTGTTTTAGTCTTATCTCTCAATTTTTTACCCGCTATACTTAGTAATTTTGCTCTATCTTCTTCAAGTCTCTTCACTTGACTGTCCAAATCATCTACTTTATTTTTTAATGTATCGCGTTCGCTGGTTAGGCTTGTTATTCTCTTTTCAAGAGATGCGTTTTCATGAACAGCTTGTTGTAATTGTTGAGAAATATTGTCTCTAGCTTGAGCTTTACTTGATGCTTGTGCTTTTTTTATATATTCTTCAAATTCTTCAATAATTTGAACTATTTTAGAGAAAATACCTTTTATTGATGAGATTTCTTTTTCTCCTAATAAATAGTTTTGATCGTTAAAAATCTTTATTATTTTTATAACTGTTTTTACGTCATCTTTTATCTCTTGTATATTTTTATAGTCTTTTTCAACCCCTATTAGTTTATCAAAGCATTTTTGAATTCCTTCTAAATAATTATCATCTCTTGGTATTTGAACTCCTTGAGATTGAAAGTCTTGAGGATTTTCTATTTGATTGTGATCTTGATTATTCATGATTTAATCTCCTATTAAGTCTGGGGAATAAGTCGATAAAAAGCGAAGAGTAGTAGAGCACTGGTTTCCTGATGTTTTATCTTTGGCTGAAACTTTTATCTCTGTTTTTCCAAAATACATGGTAACTTCTATTTCACGATCCAAACCACCTGTTTTATCTGGCATTTCAACCTCCATTTCGCCTAGTGTAACAAAACCAGGTTGATCTATATAACGAATATCTTCTGGGTTGTTCTTCGTTGTGGCATAAAAATTAAATGCTACCTTTGTTTGATCAGGATAAGTGGGGTAAAAAGTGTGTCTTACTGGCTCATCTACCTCCACACTCTCTCCTGCCAGGACAAACATACAAAAACAGTCTCGGCAATAATACTCTTGCTTGTATTCGTGATAGTATCTTTTATTTTTTGGATCTTTATCAGAGATAAAAGATCTATGTACATCACACCCGTAAGTCAAGCGAGAGCGACGAGAACGAATAATCGAAGGATCTAGCCCAAACGACACAGCACCTTTTACCACAGCCTCACCTGGTCTAGCAGGAATAATAATCTTATTTTTAACTCTTTTCTCAAATTTCTGTTTAATCCATTTTTGTAGAAGAGGAGACTGAGAAAAACCTCCCACTAAATACATCAAATCACATTGGCGATTTTCCAGTTCAAGGTTTTTAAACTGTTCTTCTACCTTTTCGATCACACCTTCTAAAGTTGGACGAAAAATATCAAGCATGGTTTGGGAGTTAAGAGAGATAGAATCATCATCCCCATTTTGCTCATCAGCTAATTTTTCTAAAATATCGGTAAAGCTTTTCAGTAGTATTTTGTATAATTTAGGTCGAATAGGAAAATAAACAATTTTATTAATATCATCTGGGTCGAAATCACATTTTATACGTTCCCATTCTGCCATTGATTCTAAATAATCAACAGGTTCTTTTTCATAGTATTCCCATATAGCATGAGATGATAGTTTCCTTTCTAAATAGTCTCTAAACGTCTGGTCAATATAAGTTGAACCAAGGTAAAGGCTTCAGAATAGGGACGCAGTCTCGCTAATTCTTGCTTAACCCAATCGCGATCAAAAACACTGCCATAAATCCGGTTGTTAACTTTTAAATACCCATCCCGCTCCACTACCAACCCCGAT